>SKWO01000032.1 GCA_007128895.1 Gammaproteobacteria bacterium | reverse complement strand
GTGCTTCGAAGCCTCCCACCCGGCCGTTGCCGATCTCGACCTTGGGCTGGTAGTAGACACGAAACTCGTCGTTGGCCAGCGCCCGGCGGATACCGCTCTCCAGCTCCAGACGATGACGCGCACGCACGTTCATCTCGTTGGCGAAGAACTGGTAGCGGTTGCGTCCCCCCTGCTTGGCGTGGTGCAGGGCAACGGCGGCGTTCTTGAGCAGCTCGTCCGGGGTCGTACCGTCAGCCGGGTAGATGCTGGCGCCGACCGAGCAGGTAATGACCACATCATCGTACCCTTCGGCGGCAAAGGGTGTGGCAAAGGCACCAAGGATCTTCTCAGCCACCGTGACGCTGTCGTTGATCGCGGTGATCTGCATGACGAAGGCGAAGCGGTCGCCCTCCAGCCGTGCCACCGTATCACTGGTACGCACACAGTGGCGCAGTCGCTCGGCCAGCTGCTTGAGAATCGCATCGCCGACCGCCTCGCCCATGCCCTCATTGATCAGGCTGAAGCGATCGACCCCCATCAGCATCAGCGCCACCGACTTGCCACCGCGCTGAGCATTCAGCAACGCTTGCTCGACCCGGTCGACAAAACGGTGGCGGTTGGGCAGCCCAGTCAGTCGATCGATCCCCTCCTCGTGTCCCGCATCGGCCTGCTGCGGGCGCAGGATACCGACAAAGCCGACCGTGCCAGCCGCCTCGCGGATCGGCGTGACGGTCAGATGGCAGTGGCCGGCCCGCCCCGGCAGGACGACCCCCCCCTCGCGCAGGCCGCGCGCGGCAATCGCCTCGGCGACCCGTGTCGCCACCTCCGGCTGACCCTCGACCCCACCCAGCACGCTGAGGCGTTCACCGACCACCGCCGCAGCGGTGAGCCCCACCAGCCGCTCGAAGGCGCCGTTGACCCGGAGCAGGCGGTTGTCGGCATCGACGACAAAGACAGCGTCGCCCAGCGCCTCCATGATGGTATCGAGCAGGGAGAGATCGGTATGCATGGGTGCGATTCGACCACATCCCTCGCACAGCGTCAATCGACGTGATGACGGGTACCGGCATGCGGTACAATCACGCCGTTATCACGATTGGCCACTGTGGATATCCCATGCGCACCTCCCGTTACCTGATCTCGACCCTGAAAGAGACCCCCGCCGATGCCGAGCTGGTCAGCCACCGGCTGATGCTGCGCGCCGGCATGATCCGCCGCCACGCCGCCGGGCTCTATAGCTGGCTGCCGTTGGGACTGCGCGTGCTGCGCCGGGTGGAGGCGATCGTGCGCGAGGAGATGGACGGCGCCGGGGCGCAGGAGCTACTGATGCCGGCGGTGCAGCCGGCCGAGCTGTGGCAGGAGTCGGGGCGCTGGGAGGCGATGGGCGAGGAGATGCTGCGCATGCAGGACCGCCACCGGCGCGACTTCTGCTTCGGCCCGACCCACGAGGAGGTGATCACCGACATCGTGCGCAACGAGCTGCGCAGCTACAAGCAGTTGCCGGCCAACTTCTACCAGATCCAGACCAAGTTCCGCGACGAGCGCCGGCCGCGCTTTGGCGTGATGCGCGCGCGTGAGTTCCTGATGAAGGACGCCTACTCCTTCCACCTCGACGCCGCCTCGCTGGAGGCGACCTATGCGGTGATGCACCAGACCTATACCCGTATCTTCTCGCGGCTGGGGCTCGACTTTCGCGCCGTGGCGGCCGACACCGGGGCGATCGGCGGGCAGCACTCGCACGAGTTCCACGTCCTCGCCGAGTCGGGGGAGGATGCGATCGCCTTCTCCGACCAGAGCGACTACGCCGCCAACGTCGAGCTGGCCGAGGCGCTGGCCCCGACCGATGAACGGCCGGCACCCACGGCACAGCTGGCCGAGGTCGCCACTCCGGGGCAGGAGACGATCGCGGCGCTGAGTGACTTTCTCAAGGTCGCCCCGGCGCAGTGCGCCAAGACGCTGCTGGTGCGTGGCAGCGACGGCGGCGTGGTGGCACTGGTGCTGCGCGGTGACCACGAGCTGAACCCGATCAAGGCGGAGAAACAGCCGGAGGTGGCCGCCCCGCTGACCTTCGCCTCGGCAGCCGAGGTAGCGGCGGCGACCGGCGCCGCACCGGGCTCGGTCGGGCCGGTCGGCCTGACAATTCCAGTCATCGCCGACCGCAGTGCGGCCCGGCTGGGCGACTTTGTCTGCGGTGCCAACCGCGACGGCGTCCACCTGACCGGGGTCAACTGGGGACGCGACCTGCCCGAACCGCAGGTAGCCGACCTGCGCAACGTGGTCGAGGGCGACCCGAGCCCGGATGGCCAGGGCCAGCTCTCCATCCGCCGCGGCATCGAGGTCGGCCACATCTTCCAGCTGGGTGAGAAGTACAGCGCGGCGATGAACGCCACGGTGCTCGACGAGCACGGCAAGGCGGTGGTGATGACCATGGGCTGCTACGGCATCGGCGTCTCACGCATCGTTGCGGCAGCGATCGAGCAGAACCACGACGACCACGGCATCATCTGGCCCGACGCCATCGCCCCGTTCCAGGTGGCACTGGTCGGCATCGGCCTGCACCGCTCAGAACGGGTACGCGAGGCCGTGGAGCAGCTCTACGCACGCCTGCGCGCAGCCGGCATCGCCGTGCTGCTGGACGACCGCAACGAACGCCCGGGGGTGATCTTCGCCGACATGGAGCTGATCGGCATCCCGCACCGTCTGGTCATCGGCGAGAAGGGGCTGGACAAGGGTGAGGTGGAGTACAAGCACCGCCGCAGCGGTGAGGTGGCCCACTGGCCACTGGCGCAGATCGACGACTGGCTAGCGAAACTTCAGTAACCAATCCACCAGCCTGCCAGCCGTGGCGGCCGACTGAGCGGTTCAAGCGCTTTGAGGGCGGTGTGGCTGTACAGCAGGTTCAGGGCGCCCAAACCGTGGAGTGCAACCGGCCGATCGGCCTCACCCAGGGCCACCAGCTGGCCGAGCACGGTCACCTCGCCATCGAGCCGAGCACCCGGCAAGAGCACCAGCAGCCCCTCCACGGCCAGAGCACCGGAGAGCCGGCTGCCCGGTGGGGCGACCACGATGCCACGTAGCGCAAGCGACACGTCCGTATCCAGGCCGTCGGCGGGCAACCGGTGGACCCCGAGCGACAGGGGGGGCTCCGGCTCAATCGGACGCGACTCGGCCAGCAGGGCGGCGGCCAGGCTGTGCCACGCCGCCTGTTCCATCGCACCAGGTGAGTAGCCGCCCCAGATCGGCTCCCCGTAGAGACGTTCCAATGAAGCAGCATCCGGCAACGGCATCGACGCGTCGGCACTGACGGCCGCGACCGAGCCCCCCTCGGACCGTCGCAGATCGCGGCACACCGTGCCGTGACAGGGCGTCGCCTCCGGCAGCCGATGGTCACGCCCGTCCACAATGGCCGCCGGTCCGAGGAGCAGATCGCAGTGGCCCAACGGGCAGGCCAACGCACCATCGGCGGTCGCCGACAGCACCACCCCCGGGTGGAGCTGCACCTGAACGGTCCGCGCAGCCAGCCCCTCGCTGCCGCGACCACGCACACGCAGCTCAAGCACGCCGCCCTCTTCCCGCCGAACGCGGTCGACCCACCAACGGCCCTGACCTTCCAGGGGGATGGCCCCGCCGGGGAGTCCCAGCGCCTCCGGGGCCACCGCCTCGCCCGGCAGCGGCCACGCATCAGGGGCCTCCTTCAGCTGCGCCACCGCCTGCCGGGCACCCGCCTCGGCCACGAGCAGCGCCTGGCTCTGCTCATGCCAGGCCCGCGCTGCATGGGCGCCGTCGATGACCCGCTCAACCGTCGCTATCGAGAGCAGGCTGAGCAGGGTCAGCACCACCAACCCCATCGGCAGCGCCAGACCGCGCTGCAGCCGCGCCCGCGGTTTGCCAGGCAACCGATGAGGCAAGCCAACCATCAGTTGCGCCTTGCCGCCATGAAGTGAAACGGACGGGGCGGATCGCCCGCCAGCACAATCTCGAAACGCACGGCACGCACGCCGTCCCAGTCGTCGATCTGGCTGGCGGCGACAAAGTCGTCTCCCGTTCGCGGCAGGTAAGAGAGCTGCAGCACCTCGACCCCATCAAGGACGGCGTGGCGCTGCACGCCGTTGTCGCAGCGCAGCGTCCCATCGGTCGCCACCGACCAGGTGTGGCGCGGTTGCGCACTGGCGTGGCCCAAGCAGTCGTGGCTGGCACGGTAGCGGACCGTCAGGTAGTGATCTCCCCCCACCAAGCCATCGCCCTCCAGCGGCAGGCCGTCACTGAAGCCGGCTCGACGCACTTCATCGCCGAGCAGGGTCGCCAGAAAGGTCATGCGCTGCGCCTGTTCTGCCAGCGCCTCACCGGCGAGGGCCGCCTCTCGCCCGACCAGATAGAGGCGGGTGACGGCCAGCATCAGGAGCAGGCCGACCGTCAGCCCGACCATCAGCTCGATCAAGGTCACCCCCTTGGACCGTCTATTCGAACAGCGCATAGAGTGTTAGCTCCCGTTCCAGCGGTGGCAGCCGCCCCGACCAGCGCACCTCGACGCGCAGCAATCCCTGTGTCAGCTCGACCTGCCCGTCGCCGTCCGGCAATTGCAACGCCAGATACTCACGCCACCGTACCTGCCATTGCGAGGGGGTGCCCTGGTGGGCATGGCTCAACTCGATCATGTCGAGTGCGGCCAGTTGGGCCACCGCCTGCAGCCAGATGTCGTGGCCGGTGGCGACCGTCCTGAGTTGCAGTGAGGCGATCCCGAGCAGACCGACCGAGAGCAGCAGCAGCGCCAGCAGGGCATCGAGCAGGCTCCAGCCACGCTGCCGCCCCGTCAGCATGCGCTCACCTGGCTGCGCACCCGGCCGGTGGCACTGATCACCAACTGGCGGGCCCGTCCGCTGTCACAGAGGGTCAGGGTACCGGCCTGGAAGCCACCGCTGAGCAGACGGGTGCGCCCGTCCGGTGTGTAGGAGATGTAGCGCTGAACAGGCAGGTTGCCTTGGATCGCCTCGAGTCGGCTGGCGTCGGCTACACGCAATCGCTCGACCCCGTCACCGCCCTGAGCCGTGGCGGCAGAATCGACAAAGAGCAGCCATCCCTGTGCGTAGTCACCGCTGTCGGCACAGGCCAGACCATCGGGGCTGGGGCAGAGGGTCACCCGCTCGCCACGGCGCATGGCCTCGCCGCGTGCGTAGGCCAGAGTACCGGCCAAGCGGTTGGTTTCGGTGGTCAGGCGCTGTTCGATCAGCCATCCATGCCACGCGGGCACGGCCAGCACCAGCACAACAGCGAGCACGCCGAGCGCGGCCAGCAGTTCAATCAGGGTGAGTCCATCGCAACGTGACATGGCAGCAGCCCCGGAGCAACCCGACAACCATGTCAAAAATCCTACTATGAAAAGCGCGGCTCGATCAAGCCGCGCCTCACTAGCGCCGCCAGCTGGTGCCGCCAGCCCCGTCCTCCAGCACCACGCCGGCGGCAGACAACTCGTCACGGATGGCGTCGGCACGGGTAAAGTCCCGTGCCTGGCGGGCAGCATTGCGCTCGGCGATCAGCGCCTCGATCGCCTCGGCGTCGAGCCCCTCCTCGGCGCCGCCCTGCAGGAAGGCGTCGGCATCACGCTGGAGCAGGCCGAGGCGGCCACCCAGCGTGCGCAGCGTGGCGCCCAGGGCGGCGGCGCGCGCCGGGTCGCTGGCGCGCAGCCGGTTGATCTCGTGGGCCAGGTCGAAGAGGACCGTGAGCGCCTCCGGGGTGTTGAAGTCGTCGTCGAGTGCCGCGTGCAGCCGCGCCGTGTACAGTTCGTCTTCGGCCGCGGCAGCCTGCGGCAGGCCGCGCAACGCCGTGTAGAGCGAGGTCAGCGCGCCGCGGGCGTTGTCCAGGTGGACGTCGGAGTAATTCAGTGGGCTGCGGTAGTGGCTGGTCAGGATGAAGGCGCGCACCACCTCGGCATCGTAGCGCGCCAGCACCTCTCGGATGGTGAAGAAGTTGCCCAGCGACTTGGACATCTTCTCGTCGTCGACACGGACAAAGCCGTTGTGCATCCAGTAGTTGACGAAGCGACCACCGCACCCCTGCGACTGCGCGATCTCGTTCTCGTGGTGAGGGAATTGCAGGTCGAGCCCGCCGCCATGGATATCGAAGTGGTCGCCGAGGCAGCGCCCGGACATCGCCGAGCACTCGATGTGCCAGCCGGGGCGGCCAGGGCCCCACGGCGACGCCCAGGCCGGCTCGCCCGGCTTGGCCGCCTTCCACAGCACGAAGTCGAGCGGATCGTCCTTGGCTGCCTCGACCTCGACGCGCTCGCCGGCACGCAGGTCCTCGAGGCGCTTGCCGGAGAGCTGGCCGTAGTCGGGAAAGCGGCTGACATCGTAGTAGACATCGCCGTTGTCGGCGCGGTAAGCCAGGCCGCGCTGCTCCAGCTCGGCAATCATGGCGACGATGTCATCGATATGGCCGGTGGCACGCGGCTCCAGTGTCGGGCGCAGCACGCCGAGGGCGTCGGCATCCTCGTGCATCGCCGTGATGAAGCGCTCGGTCAACGCCGCCATCGGCTCGCCGTTCTCGGCGGCGCGGCGGATGATCTTGTCGTCGATATCGGTGATGTTGCGCACATAGGTGACGTGGTCGTCACCGAAGGTCGCGCGCAGGTGGCGAAAGACGGTGTCGAAGACGACCAGCACACGGGCGTGGCCGATGTGGCAGTAGTCGTAGACGGTCATGCCGCAGACGTACATGCGCACATGGTGCGGATCGATCGGCGTGAACGGTTCCTTGCGCCGGGTCAGGCTGTTGTGGATCTGCAGCATCGGGCTCCCTCGGTGGGTCGGTTCAACGGGCGCTGGCCCACGCTTCCAGACGGCGGCGGGCGCGTTCGACCGTGATCAACGGCAGCAGGGCGCCCATGTCGGGGCCGTGCTCGCGCCCGGTCAGTGCCAGTCGCAGAGGCCGATAGAGCGCCTTGCCGCGCACCTCGGCCTCCTGCCCTGTCTGTTTCGCCAGAGCGGCGAAGTCGGTTCCATGTACGGCCAGCGCTCGCAGTGCATGGAGAAAGAAGTCACCCGCCTCGACCGTGAGCGCGTCACGGGTGGCGCTATCGATCGGCAGCGGGTCGCTGTAGACCGTCTGCGCCCATGCCAGCCCATCCTGTGGCAGCAGCAGGTTCTCGCGCACGGCGGCCACGAACGCCTCGGCATCGCTGTCCGGGACCAGACGATGGACCGCCGGACCCATCCACGCCCACAGCGCGGGCCAGTCGGCCGCTGCGACGGCAAGCCGCTGCCAGTGCAGCAGCTGGGCCTCGTCGTGGCGGGCCGGCGAGCGGGACAGTCGATCCAATTGAAAGTGCTGAGCCAGGGTTGGCAGATCGAGCAGATCGTGGCGCTCACAGGCGTGGCCGAGTCGCGCCAGGTAGTTGGCTACGGCCAGGGGCAGAAAGCCGGCCTCACGCAGATCGTGCAGGCTGAAGCTGCCGTGCCGTTTGGAAAGGGGGCTGCCGTCCTCGCCGACGATCAACGAGATGTGGGCGTAACCGGGCTCGGGCCGTTCCAGCGCCTGCTGCAGCAGCAGCTGACGCGGGGTATTGGCCAGATGGTCCTCACCACGCACGACCAGGCTGATCGCCATGTCGGCATCGTCGACCGCGTTACCGAAGAAGAAGGCCGGACCGCCGTCGCGCCGACGAATGACGAAATCGCCGATATCATCACTGAGAAAGCGCTGCGCACCGCGCACCGCGTCGTCGAAGGTGATCTCTACGCCGGTCGGCACGCGGAAACGCAGCGCCGCCGCCTCGCCTGCCGCGAGGCGGCGCTCGACCTCGTCGAGCGCCAGACGGGCGCAACGCCCGGAGTAGCGCGGCGGACGGCCGGCAAGGCGCTGGGCACGGCGCTCGGCCGCCAGTTCGTCGTCGCTGCAGAAGCAGGGATAGGCCAACCCCGAGGCCAGCAGCCGGTTGTAGTCGACACGGTACTGCTCGCCACGCTCGGTCTGGCGGTACGGCCCGTGCGGGCCTCCGACGTCGGGCCCCTCGTCCCAGTCGATGCCGAGCCAGCGCAGGTCCTCAAGCTGGGCCTGGACATGCGCCTCGTCGCACCGCTCACGATCGGTGTCCTCAACGCGCAGCACAAAACGGCCACCGCTACCACGCGCCAGCAGCCAGGAGAAGAGCGCCGTGCGCGCATTGCCTAGGTGCAGGCGCCCGGTCGGACTGGGCGCAAAACGGGTCACATGGGTCGTCATAATCGCTTCATGTTAGCTGAAATCGGCGGCGTCGCCCACCCATGTGATTGTTTTTGTCATACAGGTTCGGTATGGTTACGGGTTAGTCAATCAACTCTGGAGTTTCCCGCGGATGTCCCGTCTTCTTCTTGCCCTGCTCCTGCTGCTCTTCGCGCATGCGCACGCGAATGAACCATCTGCCCCGCGCGTGGCACTGGAGACCAACCACGGCACCATCGTGCTCGAACTCGACCCGGACCATGCACCGCTCTCGGTGGAGAACTTTCTCGCCTACGTCGATGACGGCTTCTACGACGGCACGATCTTCCACCGTGTGATCGACGGCTTCATGATCCAGGGCGGTGGCTTTACCAGCGACTTCGAACAGAAGGAGACCCGTCCGCCGATCCGCAACGAGGCTGACAATGGTCTAAAGAACCGCCGTGGGACCGTGGCCATGGCACGCACCAACGCACCCCATTCGGCCACCGCACAGTTCTTCATCAATGTCGCCGACAACGCCTTTCTCGACCACACCGCCCCGACCCCGCGCGGCTGGGGCTATGCCGTCTTTGGCCGCGTGGTCGACGGCATGGAGGTCGTCGACACCCTGCGCCAGGTGGCTACTGGTAACCACGGCATGCACCAGAACGTACCACGCGAGCCAATCGTCATCGAATCGGCGCGCCGCCTTCCCTGACCTTACCCAGGTACCCTGACCATGATTACACTGCACACCTCGATGGGCCCGATCTCGATCGAACTCGACTTCGACAAGGCGCCCTTGACCAGCGAAAACTTCATGACCTACGCCAAGGAGGGCTTTTATGAAGGCACCCTCTTCCATCGGGTCATCGACGGCTTCATGATCCAGGGCGGTGGACTCATCAGCGGCATGCAGCCCAAAGAAGGGCATGACCCGGTCATGAACGAGGCCGACAACGGCCTGAAGAATCTGCGCGGCACCCTCGCCATGGCGCGCACCAGCGACCCGCATTCGGCCTCCTCGCAGTTCTTCATCAATGTGGCCGACAACAGCTTCCTCAACCACCGCGCCAAAACGCCGGACGGCTGGGGCTACTGCGTCTTTGGCCGAGTGGTCGACGGCATGGAGGTGGTCGACCGGATCAAGGGAGTCGCCACCACCCTGCGCGCCGGCCATCAGGACGTACCGGTCGATGAGATCGTGATCGAACGGGTCGAGATCAGCGACTAAGGCAGAGCGCTCCGGGATGGTCACCTTCTTCGTCGCCGACCTCCACCTGCACGGCGGCGCACCGGCGATCACCCAGCGCTTCCTCACCTTTCTGCGCCGTCAGGCCGTACGCGCCGACCGACTCTACATCCTCGGCGATCTCTTCGAATACTGGATCGGCGACGATGCGCCGCTGCCGGGGTTGGAGGAGCTCTATGCCGAGCTGCGCCGGATCAATGCGGTCGGGCCACCGATCCGGATCATGCACGGTAACCGCGACTTCCTCCTCGGTGACAGCTTCTTTCGGCAATCCGGCTGCGAGCCACTCGCCGAACCGAGCGTGATCGACCTTGGCGGGGAACCGACCCTGCTCTGCCACGGCGACGCCCTCTGTACCGACGACGTCGAGCACCAGCAGTTTCGCCAGACTACCGCCGACCCGGCCTGGCAGAGCGCCTTTCTGGCCCGACCGATTGCCGAGCGCCAAGCCACCGCCAAGGCGCTGCGCGCCTACAGCCGCAGCGGCGAGCAGGGCAAGCCGACGGCCATCATGGACGTCAATCAGGAGACCGTCGCCGAGTGGATGCGCCGCCACGGTGTGCGCCAGATGATCCACGGCCACACCCATCGCGAAGCGATCCACGACTTCGAACTCGATGGCCGACCGGCCCGGCGCATCGTCCTCGGGGATTGGCACGCCGACCGCGGCAGCGCCTTGGCCTGCACTGCACAGGGCTGCCAGTTCCGCGCCTGCTGAAACGATCAGCGCCCCTCCAACGCCGCCATCTCCTCGGCGCTGAAACCGGCCTGCAGCCGCGCCGCGTGGTTGAACGGCCCCTTCAGGCCTCCGCGCAGGTGGCGCCCGACCAGTTCACGGTAGGTCGCCTGCGGCGCCAGGCCACGCTCTCGACAGAGATGGTGAAACCAGTGTGAACCGACCGCGACGTGGCCGATCTCGTCACGCAGGATGATATCGAGGATCTCGGCACCGCGCTGCTCCCCCGCGGCCAACAGGCGCGCACGCATCGCCGGATTGACATCGAGCCCACGCGCCTCAAGGGCACGTGGCACCACCGCCATCCGCACCAGCGGGTCATGTGCCGTCTCGCACGCCGCCTGCCACAGGCCGTCGTGTGCCGGAAAATCACCATAGTCGTAGCCGAGTTCACGCAACCGCTCACGCACCAGGCCGAAGTGGTAGGCCTCCTCCTCGGCAATCCGCACCCAGTCGTCGTACCAGCCATGCGGCAGGTCGCGGAAACGGTAGACGGCATCCCAGGCCAGGTGGATCGCATTGAACTCAATATGAGCCACTGCGTGCAGCAGCGCCGCCAGCCCCTCGCGACTATTGAGCGAGCGCCGCGGCAATTCACGTGGCGGCACCAGACACGGGCGCGCTGGCCTACCCGGTTCGGCCAGCGGGCCCACCGGCACGCCACCGCGGGTGCTCAGCCCCCCGGCCCGCCAAGCGGCGGCGTGTCGCGCACTGCAGGCCAGCTTCACCTCCAGCGCCTCGTGACGGAGTACTTCGAGCGCCGCATCGAAGAGGCTCGGTCCGGCACTAACTTCAGAGCGGTGGATCATCATGCGCTTTATTGTAGACGCAGAAGGGGCGCCCGAGAGCGCCCCTTCTGCCGTGACCGGCCAGCCATTCTGCTAGCCGTTCGGCTAACCCTCCAGCACGGCCTTCATGCTCAGGCGGATACGCCCCTGCTTGTCGACTTCGAGGACCTTGACCTTGATCATCTGCCCCTCGCTGAGCTTGTCGCCAACGTTCTCGACCCGCTCATCGGAGATCTGCGAGATGTGGACCAAGCCGTCCTTGCCGGGCAGGATGGTCACAAAGGCGCCGAAATCCATCAGTTTGGCAACACGACCTTCGTAGATCATACCCACTTCGACATCGGCCGTGATCTGCTCGATACGGCGGCGCGCCTCGTCGCCAGCGGCCTTGTCCACCGAAGCCACCTTGACCGTGCCGTCATCGCTGATGTCGATGGTGGCGCCGGTCTCTTCGGTAATCGAGCGGATGGTGGCACCGCCCTTGCCGATGACATCACGGATCTTTTCCGGATTGATACGGAACGAGACGATGCTCGGTGCGTAGATCGAGATCTCTTCGCGCGGCTTGTCCAGCACGCGGTTCATGGCACCCAGGATGTGCAGACGGCCGTCACGGGCCTGGTGCAGTGCCTGCTCCATGATCTCGCGGGTGATACCGTCGATCTTGATGTCCATCTGCAGCGCGGTGACGCCGTCGGCGGTACCGGCCACCTTGAAGTCCATGTCGCCCAGGTGGTCCTCGTCGCCGAGAATGTCACTGATCACGGCATGGCGATCACCTTCCTTGATCAGACCCATGGCGATACCGGCCACCGGCGCCTTGATCGGCACACCGGCGTCCATCAGGGCCAGGCTGGTGCCGCAGACCGAGGCCATCGAGCTGGAGCCGTTGGACTCGGTGATCTCGGAGACGACGCGGATGACATACGGGTACTCAGCCATGTTCGGCATCACCGCCATGACGCCGCGCTTGGCCAGCCGACCGTGGCCGATCTCGCGGCGCTTGGGCGAACCGACCATACCGGTCTCACCAACGCAGTAGGGCGGGAAGTTGTAGTGGAGCATGAACGGCTCCTTGCGCTCGCCTTCGATGGCGTCGATGATCTGCGCGTCGCGACCGGTGCCGAGCGTGGTCACCACGATCGCCTGGGTCTCGCCACGGGTAAAGAGCGCCGAGCCGTGGGTACGCGGCAGCACGCCGGTACGGATGGTGATCGGACGCACGGTGGCGGTGTCGCGACCGTCGATGCGCGGCTGGCCATCGAGGATACGCTCACGCACGATGCGCTTCTCCAGCTTGCCGATCGCCCCCTTGACCGCGTCGCGGCCCCAGCGCGGCTCGCCCTCTTCCGGGCAGAGCTGGGTGATGATTTCGCTGCGTAGCGCGTCCAGACGGGCATAACGCGCCTGCTTGTCGACGATGGTATAGGCTTCGGTCAGACCGGCCGTGGCCAGTCGGGCGACCTCCTCGGTCAGGCTGTCATCGCTCGGCGGCGGGTTCCATACCCACGGCTCGGCACCCGCCTCGGCAGCCAGTTCGCGGATCGCCTCGATGGCCACACGCATCTGTTCGTGGCCATAGACCACGGCGCCGAGCATCACCTCCTCGGAGAGCTCGCTGGCCTCGGATTCGACCATCAGCACGGCGTTCTCGGTACCGGCCACAACCAGGTCGAGCTGCGAGCCCTTCAGCTCGCTGGCTGACGGGTTGAGCAGGTAGTCACCATCGCGGTAGCCGACGCGCGCCGCACCGATCGGGCCGGCAAACGGCACGCCAGAGAGGGCGAGCGCGGCAGAGGCGCCGATCATCGACGGCACGTCGGGGTCGATCTCCGGATCGATCGAGACCACCGTCGCAATGACCTGGACTTCGTTGAGGAAGCCCTTGGGAAAGAGGGGGCGGATCGGCCGGTCGATCAGGCGCGATGTCAAGGTCTCCTTCTCGCTCGGGCGCCCTTCACGCTTGAAGAAACCGCCAGGGATCTTGCCTGCCGCGTAGGTACGCTCCTGATAGTTGACGGTCAGCGGGAAGAAGTCCTTGCCGGGGTCGGCCTCCTTCTTGGCCACGGCGGTGACCAGCACCACCGTGTCGCCCATGCTGATCATCACGGCACCGCTGGCCTGGCGGGCAATCTCGCCCGTCTCCATGACCACGCGGTGGGCCCCGTACTGAAACTCTTTCCTTGCTTGCATGACTGCCTCACTTATCCTGCGATCTGCTCATCGGTCTGCGAACCGTGAACAGACGGCGCCCCGCCGCCGGCCCATCGGTGCGCCCGGCTCAAGGCCGGAGCGGGTTCGGTCGCGGCTTACTTGCGCAGACCGAGACGCGCGATCAGCGAGCGATAGCGCTCGACATCCTTGCGCTTGAGGTAGTCAAGCAGCTTGCGGCGCTGGTTGACCATCTTCAGCAGACCACGACGCGAGTGGTTGTCGTGGATGTGCTCCTTGAAGTGGCCGGTGAGGTCGGTGATGCGCGCGGTCAGCAGCGCAACCTGGACTTCCGGCGAACCGGTATCGCCCGGGGCAAGCTGATAATCCTGCACAACCTGCGACTTCTGCTCGGTGGTTACTGGCATGTTGGTATGACTCCTGCGAATGGTTCCGTCTGGATAAAACTGTACTTAATCGTCTATTGTAAACTTTCACCCAACCGCCCACAACTGAATCAGCGGTTGAAGAGCCGCTTGGGTGCGATGCGCCCGTCCTCGATCACCTCACCCACCCCGATCAGGCGTTCCCCCGGCCCGAACAGGCGCACCAGCCCACTGACCGGGGCCTGCGCCACCTGCACCGGCTGGCCTCGCCCCAGGTAGAAGCAGCCGTTCTCGGTCAACTGCACCCGTGGCCAGTCGGCAAAGGCCGCATCGATCGGCTGAAGCAGGGCGTCCAGCGCCTCGACTCCCTGCTCGGCCAACGCCTCGAGCTGCTCAGGCAGGGTGGCGGCGGCCAGTTGGAACGGCCCGACCGAGGTGCGCCGCAGTGCGCCGAGGTGGGCACCACAGCCGAGCGCCTCGCCGATATCTTCAGCCAGGGTACGGATGTAGGTCCCCTTGGAGCAATGCACATCGATCTCCAGCTCGTCCCCTGCCAAGCGCACCGCCTGCAAATCGTGGATGGTCACCGTGCGCGGCTTGCGCTCGACCTCCACCCCCTGCCGGGCCAGCTCGTAGAGCGGCTTGCCCTGCTGCTTGATCGCCGAGTGCATGGGCGGAATCTGTTCGATGTCGCCGCGAAAACGGGCCAATACCGACTCGATCTGCGCGTCGTTCAGGGAGGGCAGTGGCCGGCGCTCGATCACCTCACCTTCGGCATCTGCCGTGGTAGTGCGCGCGCCCAGTTTGCAGATGCCGCGGTAGCGCTTGTCGGCATCGAGCAGGAAAGCCGAGACCTTGGTCGCTTCCCCGAAGCAGATCACCAGCAGCCCGGTGGCCAACGGGTCAAGATTGCCGGTGTGGCCTGCCTTGGCCGCATGAAAGAGGTGCTTGACCCGCTGCAGGGCAGCATTGGAGCTGATGCCCCGAGGCTTATCAAGCAGCAGGATACCGTCGATCTGCCGCCCGCGTGCGCGCTGTCGACCACCATGGCGCGCCATTACGCCGACCCCTTGTACCGATCGCCACCCAGCGCCTGATCGATCAGGGCAGAGAGCGCATCGGCACGATCCAGGGTCGTGTCATGGATGAAGCGCAGCGCCGGCACCGTGCGCATCGACATCCGTTCGGCCAGGGCCCGACGCAGAAAGCCGGCTGCACTGGTCAGCCCCTTGAGGCTCTGCTCCGCCTCATCCGGCGGCAGGGTGACATAGACACGGGCGTGGGCCAAGTCGCGACTGACTTCGACCTCGGTCACCGTCACCCGCCCCAGACGCGGATCCTTGAGCGCCGTCCGAATCAGCTCTGCCAGTTCGCGCCGAATCTGCTCGGCGACGCGCTGGGTACGTGCATACTCGCGCGCCATCAGAGGGTTCGCTTGACCTGAACCTTCTCGAAGACTTCGATCTGGTCACCCGGCTGGATGTCGTTATAGCTCTTCACACCGATACCACACTCGGTGCCAGCCTTGACCTCGGCAACGTCGTCCTTGAAACGGCGCAGCGACTCGAGCTGCCCTTCGAAGATGACCACATTGTCGCGCAGCACGCGGATCGGGTTGTTGCGTTTGACCGTACCCTCGATCACCATGCAGCCCGCCACGGCACCGATCTTGGCCACGCGGAAAACATCGCGCACCTCGGCCAGACCGACGATCTCCTCCTTGAACTCGGGTTCAAGCATGCCGGTCATCGCCTGCTTGATCTCGTCGACCAGATCGTAGATGACGCTGTAGTAGTGCAGATCGACACCCTCTTCCTGGATCAGGCGGCGCGCGGCACTGTCGGCACGCACGTTGAAGCCGACCAGGATGGCGCCGGAGGCGACCGCCAGGTTGACGTCGGACTCGTTGATGCCGCCCACGCCGCTGGCCACCACCTTAACCTGAATCTCCTCGGTGGAGAGCTTGACCAGGGCCTCGTTGATCGCCTCGACCGAACCCTGCACATCACCCTTGACCAGTACGTTGAGCGTGGTGACACTGCCGCTCTCCATCTGGCTGAACATGTTCTCCAGCTTGGCCGCCTGCTGGCGAGCCAGCTTGTGCTCGCGGAACTTGCCCTGGCGATACATCGCCACCTCGCGCGCCTTGCGCTCATCGGCCACGGTCAGCGCCTCATCACCGGCCTGAGGCGTACCGGAAAGGCCCAGCACCTGTACCGGGATCGAGGGACCCGCCGCCTCGATACGCTTGCCATTTTCGTCCAGCAGCGCACGCACCCGGCCGAACTCCTGCCCGGCCAGCAGGATATCGCCACGCTTGAGCGTTCCCTTCTGCACCAGCACCGAAGCGACCGGACCGCGCCCCTTGTCCAGGCGCGACTCGACCACGACGCCAAAGGCCGGGCCATCGTGCACCGCCTTCAACTCCAGCACTTCGGCCTGCAGCAGCAGCGCCTCGAGCAGCTCGTCGATGCCCTGCCCGGTATGCGCCGAGACATGAACGAACATGGTATCGCCACCCCACTCCTCGGAGATAACCTCCTCTTGGGAGAGTTCACTGCGCACCTTTTCAGGGTCGGCCTCGGGCTTGTCAATCTTGGTCACGGCAACGATGATCGGCACCCCGGCAGCGCGAGCGTGCTGGATCGCCTCCTTGGTCTGCGGCTTGACACCGTCATCGGCGGCCACCACCAGCACCACAACGTCGGTCACCTTGGCGCCTCGGGCACGCATCGCGGTAAAGGCGGCGTGGCCTGGGGTATCAAGGAAGGTGACCATGCCGCGCGGCGTCTCGACATGGTAGGCACCAATGTGCTGGGTAATGCCTCCGGCCTCGCCAGCCGCAACACGGGTGCGACGGATATGGTCGAGCAGCGAGGTCTTGCCGTGGTCGACGTGGCCCATGATGGTAACCACCGGCGCACGCGGCGCCTCGACACTGCCCTCGGCGACCTCCTGGTGCAGCTCGTCTTCCAAGTCGGTCTCCTTGACCGGCTTGGGCGTGTGCCCCAGCTCCTCGACCACGATCATCGCGGTCTCCTGATCAAGCATTTGGTTGATGGTGGTCATCATGCCCATCTTCATCAATGCCTTGATCAGATCGGCCGCTTTGACCGACATCTTCTGGGCCAGCTCGCCGACCTGGATCGTCTCGGGGATGGTCACCTCACGCACCACTGGAGCGGTCGGCTTGGAGAAGCCGTGCTGGCCACCGGCGCTACTGACCGCAGCCCGCCCGGTGGTGGTCTTGGCGCCCTTCTTGCGCCGCCGACCCGACTTGCCGGCGGCCACGTGCAGCTCGGAACGCCCCTTTAGATCGTCTTCGTCCTTGCGGTCGCGACGCGTCTTGCGTCCGCGCTCCTCGCTCTTGCGTGGTGCCTCCTTGGTAGCCGGATCACCGGCTGTTGCAGCGGCTGGCTCGGCCGGCTTGGCAACGACCTCAGCCTGGCGGGCCACCTCTTCAGCCTTGCGCTGCGCTTCTTCTTCGCGCCGCTGCCGCTCCTCTTCGCGGCGGCGCTCCTCTTCGCGTTGACGGGCCTCTTCCTGCTCGCGCAGGCGGGCCTCCTCCTCGCTGCGGCGGCGCGCCTCTTCCTCTTGCTGGCGCTGCAGCTCGTCGAGCTTTTCGCGCTCCTTGTCGATCACCTCGCTGCGCTTGACGTAGGTGCGCTTCTTGCGCACCTCGACGGTGACCGTCTTGGCCTTGCCCGGGCCGCCGCCAGTCTTCAACTCACTGGTGGTCCGCCGACTCAGGGTCACCTTTTTCGGCTCACCGGCAGCGCGCGCCTCACCGGCGCCTCGGCTACGCAGGTGGCTTAACAGCTGGACCTTCTCAGCCTCACTGATCGGACTCGCTTCACCGGCCACATCGATTCCGGCATCACGCAGATTCTCGATCAATCGGGCAACCGGGATCCCAAGCACCTCGGCGAACTGCTTCACGCTTACTTCTGACATCGGCATACCTCCACGCATCGGTCACTCCGACACGACTTGTCCGACACCCCGCCACGGGGCGCCGGACGGTTATCACTCTTCCGCGAACCACGGTGCACGAGCCGTCATGATCAGCTCACCGGCGCGCGCCTCATCCATGCCCTCGATGGCCATCAGCTCATCCACCGAGAGCTCGGCCAGATCATCCATGGTCGTCACTTCCATGGCGACCAGGGCATCGAGCAGCTGCGGATCCATCCCCTCCATGGAGGCCAGATCCTCGGCCGGCGCCGACTGGCTGATCGCCTCGGCCAACAGCACATCACGGGCCCGCGAACGCAGCTCCTCGACCAGATCTTCATCAAATTCTTCGATCTCAAGCATCTCACTGGCCGGCACGTAGGCAATCTCGTCGACGGTGGTGAACCCTTCCTGCACCAGGATCGCAGCGATCTCCTCGTCCACGCCGAGCTTGTCGCGGAAGGCCTGGATCATCGCGGCGGCTTCCGCCTCGCTCTTCTCTTCGGCCTGCTGCGCCGTCATCACATTGATCTCCCAGCCGCTCAGTTGACTGGCGAGGCGCACATTCTGACCATTGCGCCCGATCGCCTGCGACAGCTGCTCCTCGACCACGGCGACGTCCATGCTATGGGCATCCTCATCAACCACGATCGAGACCACCTCGGCCGGCGACATCGCATTGATCACGAACTGGGCCGGATTCTCGTCCCACAGAATGATATCGACGCGCTCACCAGCCAACTCATTGGAGACCGCCTGCACGCGCGAACCACGCATACCGACGCAGGCGCCCACCGGATCGATACGCGGGTCACGGGTGGTCACCGCAATCTTGGCGCGCAGGCCAGGATCCCGCGCCGCGCCCATCACCTCGATCAGCCCCTCGCCGATCTCCGGCACCTCGATACGGAAAAGCTCGACCAGAAACTGCGGTGCGGTACGGCTGACGAACAGCTGTGGGCCACGCGCCTCAGGGCGCACCTCCTTGAGAAAGCCGCGCACCCGGTCGCCGGTGCGGATCGACTCGCGCGGGATCATCTCCTCGCGCGGAATGATCGCCTCGGCGTTATTGCCCAGATCCAGGATCACGTTGCCCCGATCGACCCGCTTGACCATGCCCGAGACCAGTTCACCAATCCGATCACGGTAGGCATCGGCCACCAGCGCCCGTTCAGCCTCGCGCACCTTCTGCACAATTACCTGTTTGGCCGTCTGCGCCGCAATACGGCCAAACGGAATCGACTCCAGCGGCTCTTCGGTGAAGTCACCCACGTTGATCTCAGGCTCGTCAATACGCGCTGCGGAGAGGGTCATCTGCCGCTCCGGCGCCTCCATCCCGTCGTCCTCGACCACCTCCCAGCGACGGAAGGTCTCGTAGTCACCCGTACCGCGATCGATCGCCACACGCACATCGATATCTGCGGTATAGCGCTTCTTGGTCGCCATCGCCAGAGCAGACTCGATCGCCTGGAAGATCATTTCCTTGCCCACACCCTTCTCATTCGAGACAGCGTCGACAACCAGCAGAATCTCCTTGTTCATATCACCGGCCTCGCCAAGTTACTTACCAAATTCCGGATCGAGTCTGGCCCGTTCGACGTCGGCGAACGGTACCATCAGCTCCTCACCATCCTCACTGAGCACGACCAGCGTCGCACCCTCTTCAATGCCCTGCAGTCGCCCGCTGATCCGTCGGCGACCATCCAGCAACGGGCGGTCGAGACGCAGCTTGACCCGCTCACCGACAAAGCGCTGGAAGTGCGCCAGTGTAAAGAGCGGCCGATCCATCCCGGGCGACGAGACCTCCAGCGTGTAGCGTCCAGCGACGGCATCCTCGACATCAAGTACACCACTGACCTGATGGCTGACCCGCTCGCAGTCCTCGACCTGAATGCCTTCCGGCCGGTCGATATAGATGCGCAGCAACGCGCCGGCCCCGGTGGAGAACTCCACCCCGACCAGCTCATAGCCGAGCCCTTCCACGGTCGGCCCAATCAGCCGCTCCATTCTCTCGTCGCGCCGCATCTGCCGCACCTTGCTCCAGAAACAAAAAATGGGCCATAGGCCCACGCTCGAAACCACCTCTACCCGCTGGCGGGTAGCCACCGGGTCGAGACCGGCGGTAATAAAAAGCCCCACTCCGGGGGCTGGTCACGCTACCGGCAGGCCATACTGCCACCGGCACCTATCTTTATACTGTACGCCGTCAGCCTGACGCGGTCAAGATGCACGACCTGCCACAAGCCCCACCCACCACCGGCAAAGCCCGCAAAAACAAAGGCGGCCCACTGGGCCGCCTTTGAGGATTTGGTAGCGGGGACAGGATTTGAACCTGTGACCTTCGGGTTATGAGCCCGACGAGCTACCGGACTGCTCCACCCCGCACTCGAGATTTGAAAGTATAGCGAGGCTGCGCCTGTATTGCAAGCCCTATCGCTCAGTGGCCGGGCGACGCATCCGTTCGAGACGTGGCTTGAGGTCGTGCCGGTAGATGAAGCCAGGCATGGCAAAGACCGCGAAGAGGCAGAGCACAACAACGTAGAACTCCCAGTCCTGCGGATAGATCGTACCGGTGATCGCCTGCTCCAGCCCCAACGAGAGCGCCAACACGACAAAGAAGAGCA
Source organism: Gammaproteobacteria bacterium (assembly GCA_007128895.1). Classification (GTDB taxonomy): domain Bacteria; phylum Pseudomonadota; class Gammaproteobacteria; order SKWO01; family SKWO01; genus SKWO01. The sequence goes on along the minus strand of SKWO01000032.1, from coordinate 40,607 downwards.
GAAGCCACTCGATCAGGCGCAAAGCAACGCTCTTGCCACCCTCGCGTGGCGGCAAGATGATAAAACGGCGCTCGGTCATCCACGGCAGGTTGGCCGCGACCAGAGAGAGCGCCAACAGAAGCAGCAGTGCAGTGGTTGTCTGTGTCATCCTATCACCAGTTCAATGCGGGTAAAGACGGCGATGCAGATACCGAGCAGCGGCGCCGGGAAGAGGCCAAAGAGCAGCACCACCAGTCCATTGCTCGAGACCATCACGCGCATCGGCGAGCTGCCTCTGATCGGCGCCTGCTCCTCGGCCTCGTCAAAGTAGATCAGCTTGACGATGCGCAAGTAGTAGAAGGCGCCGATGATCGAGAAGACCACTGCCGCCACCGCCAGCCAGACCAGACCGACGGCCACCACTTCCTGTAGCACGGCGAACTTGGCCCAGAACCCAAGGAAGGGCGGCACGCCAGCCATGGAGAACATCATAACCAACATGACACCGGCCAGCCAAGGGCTGCGCTGATTGAGCCCCTTGATGTCACTCAGCCGATCGGCCTCAAAACCTGCCCGTCCGAGCATCACCAGCACACCAAAGGCGCCCAGCCCCATGATCATGTAGACCACCGTATAGAACAGCGCGGCGGCATAGCCCTGGTCGGTGCCACTGAGCACGCCGAGCAGCAGAAAGCCGACGTGCGAGATGGTCGAATAGGCCAGCATGCGGCGGATATTCTCCTGGGCGATGGCAACCAGGTTGCCGATCGCCATGGAGAGCACGGCGAGGATGATCAGCATCCCCTGCCACTGATCGTGCAGCGGCCCGAGCCCGTCGACCAGCAGCCGCATCAGCATGGCGAAGGCGGCCAGCTTGGGTACCGTAGCCAGAAAGAGGGTGACCGCCGTCGGTGCGCCCTGATAGACATCGGGTGCCCACATGTGGAACGGTACCGCACCCAGCTTGAAGGCGATACCGGCGACGATGAAGACCAGACCGAAGATCAGGATCAGATCGTCGCTGCGCGCCTGGGCCACCGCGTCGGCGACCTCGCGCAGGTCGAGCGAGCCGGTCGCCCCGTAGATCATCGACATGCCGTAGAGCAGCATGCCCGAGGCAATGGCACCGAGCATGAAGTACTTCATCGCCGCCTCGGCACTCTGAGCCGAATCGCGACGCATCGCCACCAGCGCATAGAGCGAGAGCGAGAGCAGCTCAAGGCCGAGATAGAGGGTGATCATGTGGCTGGCCGAGGCGAGCACCATCATGCCGAGCACGGCAAAGAGACCCAGGGTGAAGTACTCGCCCTTCATCTCGTTGTGAATGCGCAGGTATTCGCGCATGTAGAGGAAGGCGACCCCGGCCCCGATGAAGATGAAGAGCTTGAGGACGTCGGAGAGGATATCCTTGACGTAGGTACCGGCGAAGGCGTAGGTCACATCGGTGGAGAGCTGGACAATGATCAGGACAATACCGACCAGCAGGGTGAACTGGGTCGCCAACCAGGTCAGCAACCGTTCACGATCGTTCGACCACAGGTCGATCAGCAGCACGATGCACGCCAGCGTGGCGACGACGATCTCGGGCAGCGCGGCCAGGTAGTCTTGGGTTCCGGGCAGATTCATCGACACCACCTGCTCAAAGCTTCGATTGCATGACGTGGGAAACCAGGTTTTCCACCGTGACGTTCATCACATCCAGCAGCGGCGCCGGCCAGATACCGATCAACAGCACCATCGCGGCCAGCGCGGCGAGGATGCCGAACTCACGCCGGTTGAGGTCGGCCAGCCCGGCCACCGCCTCGCTGGCGACCTGTCCGTACAGCACCCGCCGCACCATCCACAGCGTGTAGGCGGCGCCGACGATCAGGGTGAGCGCGGCGAGGAAGGCGAGCCAGAAGTTGGCCTTCAACGCGCCGAGGATGACCATGAACTCGCCGACAAAGCCGGAGGTCCCGGGCAGACCGGCGTTGGCCATGGCAAAGAGGACCATGAAGCCGGCAAAGACGGGCATGGTGTTGGCCACGCCGCCGTAGTCGGCAATCATGCGGCTGTGCAGGCGATCGTAGAGGACGCCGACGCAGAGGAACATCGCCGCTGCGATGAAGCCGTGCGAGACCATCTGCACCATCGCCCCGGCCAGCGCCATCTCGCCACCACCGGTACTGCCACTGTTGGCGTAGATCATCCACGGCAGGAAGATACCGAGAGTAACGAAGCCCATGTGGGAGATCGACGAGTAGGCGATCAGCTTCTTCATGTCGGCCTGGACCAGAGCGACAAAACCGATATAAACCACCGCGATCAGCGACAGCGCGACCATCACCCCGTCCAGCATCGCGGCGGCATCCGGCGTGATCGGCAGGGCAAAGCGCAGGAAGCCGTAGCCGCCGAGCTTGAGCATGATCGCGGCCAGGACCACCGAGCCACCGGTGGGCGCCTCGACGTGGGCATCCGGCAGCCAGGTATGCACCGGCCACATCGGGATCTTCACCGCAAAGGCGAGGAAGAAGGCGACGAAGATCAGCAGCTGCGCGGTCAGCCCGAGCGGCAGGTCGTGCATGGCCAGGATCGAGAAGGTACCAGCCTGGTGGGCCAGGTAGAGCAGCGAGACCAGCATGAAGACCGAGCCGAGGAAAGTATAGAGAAAGAACTTGATCGTCGCGTAGACCCGGCGTGGCCCGCCCCAGATGCCGATCACGATGAACATCGGGATCAGCAGCGCCTCCCAGAAGACATAGAAGAGCGCCGCGTCCAGCGCACTGAAGGCGCCGACCATCAACCCCTCCATGATCAGGAAGGCGCCCATGTAGAGTTCGGGCCGGTTGCGGATCACCTCCCAGCCGGCCACCACGACGATCACGGTGATGAAGGTGGTCAGCACGATCAGCGGCATCGAGATGCCGTCCACGCCAAGGGCGTAGGCGATGTTGAAGCGCTCGATCCATGGCGCGAACTCGACGAACTGCATCTCGGCGGTGGTGCGATCGAAGCCGAACCAGAGTGGCAGCGAGATGAGGAAGGTCAGCAGCGCGACAACCAGCGCCACTGGACGCGCGGTTGCCCCCTGCTGGCCACCCAGGGCAAGGACGATCAGGCCGCCGAGGATTGGCGTCCAGATGGTCAGACTAAGAAGTGGCAGATCATACAACATCTTATCCGCGCCCCGTGGTGAAGAGAATCAGCATCAGCAGCAGCCCCAGCACCATGGCAAAGGCGTAGTGGTAGAGGTAGCCGCTCTGCAGCCGCCGCGCCAACTGGGCCAGACGCCCGACCGTGTTGGCGGTGCCATTGACCAGCCAGCCGTCGATCACTCGCACGTCGCCGTGGCGCCAGAGCAGGTCGCCAAGGCGACGGCTGCCGCCGGCGAAGACCTTCTCGTTGAAGTCGTCGAAGCCGTACTTGTTGACCATGAAGGCGTGCAGCCCGGCAAAACGCTGACGAATCCGCTCCGGCAGCTCGGGGCGGTGCAGGTAGAGGTACCAGGCGGTCACGACCCCGGCGGCGGCGAGCCAGACCGGCGGGGTGACCAGCCCGTGGATGACCATGCCGATGACGCCGGTGTACTCCTGGGCCAGACGGCCGAGCACGTCGTTGTGCGGCAGCACGGTGATCGCCCCGGCGAAGAAGTCACCAAAGGCCATCGAGCCGACCAGCGGCAGGCCGATCAACACCGACGGAATCGCCAGCAGGATCAGCGGTACTGTGACCACCGCGGGCGACTCGTGCAGGTGGCTGCGGGTCTGCTCATCCATACGCTCCTTACCATGGAAAACCAGGAAGAAGAGACGGAAAGAGTAGAGCGCGGTGACGAAGACGCCGAGCAGCACCGCGATGTAGGCAAAGCCGGCCGCCGACAGGGTCGACTCGCCCACGGCCATAATGATCGCGTCCTTGGAGAAGAAGCCGGAGAAGAACGGCGCACCGATCAGGGCCAGCGTGCCGATCAGGCTGGTCCAGTAGGTGATCGGCAGGTACTTCTTCAGCCCCCCCATCTTGCGCATGTCCTGCTCATGGTGCATGGCGATGATCACCGAGCCGGCGGCGAGGAAGAGCAGCGCCTTGAAGAAGGCGTGGGTCATCAGGTGGAAGACCCCGGCAGCATAGGCCGAGACACCGAGGGCGACGGTCATGTAGCCGAGCTGGGAGAGGGTCGAGTAGGCGACCACCCGCTTGATGTCGTTCTGCACCAGACCGAGGAAGCCCATGAAGAGCGCGGTGATGGCACCGATGACCAGGATAAAGGAGAGCGCCGCGGTGGAGAACTCAAACAGCGGCGACATGCGCGCGACCATGAAGATGCCGGCAGTGACCATCGTTGCGGCGTGGATCAGCGCCGAGATCGGGGTCGGACCCTCCATCGAGTCGGGCAGCCAAACGTGCAGCGGCACCTGCGCCGACTTGCCCATCGCCCCGATGAAGAGCAGGATGCAGATCACCGTGATCACCGACCACTCGAAGCCGGGGAAGAGCGCGATGCTCAGCCCGTCGATGCGCTCGGCGGCGGCAAAGACCGAGGCGTAGTCGAGGGTGTTGAAGTAGAAGAGGATCATGCCGATGCCGAGGAGGAAGCCGAAGTCGCCGACCCGGTTGACCAGGAAGGCCTTCAGGTTGGCATAGACCGCCGTATCCCGGTTGAGCCAGAAGCCGATCAGCAGGTAGGAGACCAGACCGACCGCCTCCCAGCCAAAGAAGAGCTGCAGGAAGTTATTGGCCATCACCAGCATCAGCATGGAGAAGGTAAAGAGCGAGATGTAGGCGAAGAAGCGCTGGTAGGCGTGACGACCGGCGCGACTGTTCTTGGGCCAGTTGTGCGCCTCGTCGCGCATGTAGCCGATGGTGTAGATATGCACCATCAGCGAGACCGAGGTGACCACCACCATCATCATCGCAGTGAGCCGGTCGACCAGGAAGCCGATCTCGAAGGTGAAGCCACCGATCACCATCCACGTGTAGACCGACTCGTTCCAGACCGGAGCGCCGTCGAAGACCTGCTGCTTGAAGACCACCAGCGAGAGGGCGGCGGAGATGGCGACCCCGATGATCGTGGCCCAGTGGGCACCGGCACGGCCGACCTGACGGGCGAAGAGGCCGGCGATGATGGCACCGACCAGCGGTGCCAGAACAATGGTGAGGAGCATGGCCTGCATCACATTACCCCTTCAGACTGCCGAGGTCTTCGACATTGATGGTGCGCCGGTTACGGAACAGCACCACGAGGATGGCCAGCCCGATCGCCGCTTCGGCTGCGGCCACGGTCAGGATGAAGAAGACGAAGACCTGCCCGGCAATGTCGTTGAGGAAGTGCGAAAAGGCGACAAAGTTGATATTCACTGCCAGCAGCATCAGCTCGATGCACATCAGCAGGATCAGCACATTCTTGCGGTTGATGAAGATCCCCGCCACGCTCAGGGCGAAGAGGATCGCCGCCAGTATCAGGTAGTCGGACAGCACGATCATCGCGGCTCCTCCTTGCTCTCGCCCGGTTCGGCCGTGGGCACCGGGGCGTCGTCGCGCGGCTCGGCCGCCATCTTCACCACGCGCACCCGTTCGGCGGCGTTGACGGCGACCTGCTCGGCCGGGTTCTGGTGACGGGTGCCGGGCCGCCGCCGCAGGGTCAGCGCGATCGCGGCGACGATCGCCACCAGCAGGATCAGCGCGGCCAGCTCGAACGGATAGACGAAAGTAGTGAAGAGCGCCATGCCCAGCTCACGGGTATTGTTGTAGTCGGCTCCGTGGCGGGGCACCTCGCCAAAGCCCTCGAGGCCGAAATGCTCGGGACCGACCACCACCGCCATGACCACGACCAGACCGACGGCGACAGCGATACCGGCCGGCAGCATACGGGAAAAGCCCTCCTTGACCTGGGCCAGATCGATATCGATCATCATGACCACGAAGAGGAAGAGGACCATCACCGCGCCGACGTAGACCAGCACCAGCACCAGGGCCAGGAACTCGGCCTCCAGCAGCATCCACAGCGCGGCACTGGCAAAGAAGGCGAGCACCAGCGAGAGCGCCGCCCGCACCGGGTTGCGCACGGTGATGACCAAGGTGGCCGCCACCAGCAGGATGGCGGCGAAGAAGTAGAACAAGAACTTTTCGATACCCATGATCGGTTCGGCCTGCCTATCGGTAGGGGCGGTCAAGCGCCCGGTCAGCGGCGATCTGCGCCTCGAAGCGATCGCCCATCTCGAGCAGCCGCTGCTTGTCGATCACCCGCTCGCTGTTGTTTTCCATGCAGAACTCGAAGTGGCGCGTCTCGACGATCGAATCGACCGGGCACGACTCCTCGCAGAAGCCGCAGTAGATGCACTTGAACAGGTCGATCTCGTAGCGCGTGGTACGGCGACTGCCGTCCTCGCGCGGCTCTGCCTCGATGGTGATGGCCAGCGCCGGACAGACCACCTCGCACAGCTTGCAGGCAATGCAGCGCTCCTCGCCATTGGCGTAGCGGCGCTGGGCGTGCAGACCGCGAAAACGGTGCGACTGCGGGGTCTTCTCGTCCGGGTACTGCACGGTCACCTTGGGACTGAACAGGCGCTTGCCGGTCAGCCGCATACCGCGCAGCAGCTCGATCAGAAAGAGGCTCTTGAGTGCCTTGGCCAGTTTCATGCGCTTACCCCTCACCATGGCCGAACCACGGACCGACCTCACCGACCACCAGCACGCCGGTCACCATGATCCAGACCAGGGTCAGCGGAATGAAGACCTTCCAGCCCAGACGCATGATCTGGTCGTAGCGGTAGCGCGGGAAGGTCGCCCGCAGCCAGAGAAAGAGCAGCAGGAAGAACGACATCTTGGCCAGCATCCAGACGATGCCCGGCACCCAGTCGAAGAGCGGCCCGAGCACCGGCAGGCCATCGAAGGGCGAGAGCCAGCCGCCGAGGAAGAGCAACGAGGCAAGTGCCGCAATGAGGATCATGTTGGCGTATTCGGCCAGGAAGAAGACGGCGAAAGCCATGCCGGAGTAGTCGACATGGAAGCCGGCGACGATCTCCGACTCACCCTCGGCGACGTCGAACGGGGCACGGTTGGTCTCGGCCACGCCGGAGATAAAGTAGATGACAAAGAGCGGCAGCAGCGGCAGCCAGAACCAGCTGAAGAGGCCGAGGCCAGTCGCCTGCGCCTGCACGATCTGCCCCAGGTTGAGGCTGCCGGCCGCCATGATCACGCCGACCAGGGCAAAGCCCATGGCAATCTCGTAGGAGACCATCTGCGCGCCGGAGCGGATCGCGCCGAGGAAGGCGTACTTCGAGTTGGAGGCCCAGCCGGCCAGGATGATGCCGTAGACCCCGAGCGAGGTGATCGCCAGCACATAGAGCAGGCCGGCATTGATGTCGGCAATGACCAGATGATCGTCGAACGGGATCACCGCCCATGCCGCCAGCGCCGGGGCAAAGGCGAGCAGCGGGCTGAGCAGGAAGAGAAAGCGGTTGGCGCTGCTCGGGATCACGATCTCCTTGAACATCAGCTTGAGCGAGTCGGCGATCGGCTGCAGCCAGCCGCGCGGGCCAACCCGGTTGGGGCCGACGCGCACCTGCATGTAGCCGATGATCTTGCGCTCGGCAAAGGTCAGGTAGGCGACCCCGAGCAGCAGCGGCATCATCAGCAGACTGATCTTCATCAGGATGATCGCGATGGCCTGCATCCAGCCCGGCATCCACGCAGTCACAGTGTAGGCGAGTTCGATCATGCGGCCTGCTCCACGCTGATGGCGCCGGTCAGCGCCCCTAACAGAGCGGTCTCGGCGATCGCCGTCGGCACGACGATGCAGCCGTCGGCCACGCGCTCGTCGATCTCCAGCGCCAGCACGGCACTGGCCGCACCGTCACCGACCCGGACCCGCTGCGGTCGGCCGAGCCGCTCGGCCAGTGCCGGATGGACCCGGCAGCACGGCTGCGGGGCGTCGCTGGCGGCCTGCAGCGGCGGGCTGCGCCGCACCATCGCATCGACCGAATAGGGTGAAAGGGCGGCGACCGCCTCGACCGACGCCGGCGCGTCTGGCAGCGCCACCGCCGGCCACGGCGTTGGCGCAAAGGCGCCCTGGCGGTCGACGGCCGCACGCAGCTCGGCCAGCACCTCATCGGCCGCGTTGAAGTCGAAACCGTCCAGGTCGAGCAGATTGCCCAGTACACGCAGCACCTTCCAGCCCGGCCGTGCCTCGCCCGGCGCCGCCACCGCACCCCGGTAGCTCTGCCACAGGCCGGCATGGTTGATCTGGGTGCCGGCGCTCTCGGCCCAGGTGGCCAACGGCAGGATCACGTCGGCGTGCTCGCGCAGCAGCGGGCTGTCGTAGGCCGCCAAAGCCACCACCCCTTCGGCCGCCTCCAGCAGGCGCGCCATGGCCGCCGGATCAAGACTGTCACGCTCTGGCTCGATGCCCAGCAGCAGCAGCCCGGCCACCGGCTCCGCATAGAGCTGGCGCAGGTGCTTGCCGACCGTGGGCGCATGGCTGCCGGCCACGCCGCGATGAGGCACGGCACCGGCCAACCAGGCAGCGGCGCTGTTGCCACCCTCAGGCAGGAAGGCGACCCGACCGCCGCACGCCTCGGCGACCTGCATCGCCTGAGCCAGAATCGCGCCGAGATACTCGCCCATCTGGGCCACGGCGCCGACCAGGATCAATGGCTGTTCGGCGTCGCGCAGGCGCTCGGCCATGGCCGCTGCCTCGCCCCCGGCCTCGCCCCCGGCGAGGGCTTGCGCCACCTCGGCCAACGCGCCGGCCAAGCGCGACGGCGCCACCGTCTGTTCGGCGGCCAGCGGGTAGTTGCTCGGCCAGACAACCGGATTGATCGCCATTGCCGCCGCCCCGTTCAGTACGGCCTGACGTACCCGGTGGTTGAGCAGCGGCTGCTCCTTGCGCAGGTGGCAGCCCACCATCAGGAAGGCATCTCCCGCCTGCAGCGCCTCCGGCGCCATGCCCAGCCCCGGCATCAGCGGCATCGCCTCCTGTGCCGTGAAGCAGCCTTGACGCAGGCGGTGCTCGATGTGCGGCGAACCGAGGGCGCGCAGCAGCTTTTGCAGCAGGTAGTACTCCTCAGCGCTCTGGCTCGGCGCGGCGAGCGCGGCGAGCTGCTCGCCGCCGCGGTTGTCGACGATGTTGCGCAGCAGCTGGGCAGCACGCGGCAGTGCCTCGTCCCAACCGGCCTCGCGCCAGCCGTTGCGATCACGCAGCAGCGGCTGGCGCAGGCGATCGTCGCTGTGCAGACCGGCACAGGCGAAGCGGTCACGGTCGGAGAGCCAGCACTCGTTGACCGCCTCGTTATCGCGCGGCCGGGCGCGCAGCACTTGACCGCGCAGCGTATCGAACCAGAGGTTGGCGCCGAGGCCGTCGTGCATCGCGACGGCCGGGCGGGCGTTCAGCTCCCAGGCTCGGGCGCGGAAGCGGAACGGCTTGGAGGTCAGCGCCCCCACCGGGCAGAGGTCGATCACGTTGCCGGAGAGCTCGGAGCCGACCTGACCACCCAGCCAGCTGGTGATGTGCATGTGCTCACCGCGCCCCGGCGCACCCAGCTCGCGGGTGCCGGCGATCTCGGCGATGAAGCGCACGCAGCGGGTACAGTGGATGCAGCGGGTCATCTCGGTGGCGATCAGCGGACCCAGATCGGGATCACCGACGACCCGCTTGCCCTCGGCAAAGCGGGTGACATCACCACCGTAGCCGACCGCCAGCTCCTGCAGGTCGCACTCGCCACCCTGGTCGCAGATCGGGCAGTCGAGCGGGTGGTTGATCAACAGGAACTCCATCACCGCCTTCTGCGCCGCCAGCGCCTTGGGCGAACGGGTCTGCACCTTCATGCCGTCGCTCACCGGCGTGGCGCAGGCCGGCAGCGGCTTGGGTGCCTTCTCCACCTCGACCAGACACATGCGGCAACTGGCCGCGATGGTCAGTTTGCGGTGGTAGCAGAAATGGGGGATGGCAAAGCCGGCCTCGGCGGCCGCCTCGATCAGCATGGCCCCGTCACGGGCCTCGACCACCTTGCCGTTGATCTCGATCGTTGCCATCGGTCCCTATCTCTCCGTCAGCCGTGCGCCGGGGTGGCCCCGACCATGCAGCGCCCGTGTTCGATGTGGTACTCGAACTCGTCGCGGAAGTGTTTCAGGAAGCTCTGCACCGGCATCGCCGCGGCGTCACCGAGGGCGCAGATGGTACGCCCGCCGATGTTGCCGGCGACGCTGTCCAGCAAGTCCAGGTCCTCTGCCCGCCCCTGGCCGTGTTCGATACGGTGGACCACACGGGCAAGCCAGCCGGTCCCCTCGCGACACGGCGTGCACTGGCCGCACGACTCCTCGTAGTAGAAGTGCGACAGGCGTGCCAACAGGCGAACCATGCAGACCGTCTCGTCGATGACGATGACCGAGCCGGCACCGAGCATGGAGCCGGCCTTGGCGATGCCGTCGTAGTCCATGGTCACTTCCATCATCCGCTCGCCCGGCACCACCGGCGTCGACGAGCCGCCGGGGATCACCGCCTTGAGCCGACGCCCGCCGAGCACACCGCCGGCCATCTCCAGCAGCTCGGCGAACGGCGTGCCCAAGGGCACCTCGTAGTTGCCGGGGCGCTCGACGTGGCCGGAGACAGAGAAGATCTTGGTGCCGCCGTTGTTCGGCTTGCCGAGTTCGAGGAACCACTGGCCGCCGTGGCGGATGATCTCCGGCACCGAGGCGAGCGTCTCGACATTGTTGATCGTCGTCGGGCGGCCATAGAGGCCGTAGCTGGCCGGAAAGGGCGGCTTGTAGCGCGGCTGCCCCTTCTTGCCCTCGATCGACTCGAGCAGCGCGGTCTCTTCGCCGCAGATGTAGGCGCCGGCGCCGAGGTGGATATCCAGGTCAAAATCGAAACCGGAGCCTAAGAGGTTGCTGCCGAGCAGGCCGGCGGCGCGTGCCTCCTCGATCGCCCCTTGCAGCCGCTCATACGGCTCCCAGAACTCGCCACGCAGGTAGACGTAGCCGCGCGTGGCGCCGATCACGTAGCCGGCCAACGCCATCCCCTCGATCAGCTGATGGGGGTTGTAGCGCATGATGTCGCGGTCCTTGCAGGTCCCCGGCTCGCCCTCGTCGGCGTTGCAGACGATGTACTTCTGCCCCGGCGCGCCACGCTGCATGAAGCTCCACTTGAGCCCGGTCGGAAAGCCGGCGCCGCCGCGGCCGCGCAGTGCCGAGGTCTTCAGCTCGTCGATCAGCCGAGCCGGGTCGCGCTGCTCACGCAGCACCTGCTCCAGCACCTCGTAGCCGTGCTGGTCGCGATAGACCGCGAGCGCCCAGGAGCGGTCGAGGTGGTTGAGGCGAAAGCAGACGTCGTTGGCCATGGCGATCAGTCCAGCCGGTCGAGGATCGCGTCGATCCGCTCGGGCGTCAGGTTTTCATGGTAGTCGCGGCCGATCTGGAACATCGGCGCGTTGACGCAGGCGCCGAGGCACTCGACCTCTTTCAGGGTGAAGCGGCCGTCGGCGGTCGTCTCGCCCATGCGGATACCCAGGCGCTGTTCCAGGTGGGCAACCACCTCGTCGGAGCCGCGCAGCAGGCAGGAGATGTTGGTGCAGACGCAGATCTTGTGGCGCCCGACCGGCTTGAGTTCGTACATCGAGTAGAAGGTGGCGACCTCCTCCACCTCGATCGGCGACATGCCAAGGTAGTCGGCAACCGCCTCGATCAGGGCCCGGTTGAGCCAGCCGCCGTTCTGTTCCTGGGCGATACGCAGCGCGGCCATCACTGCCGACTGGCGCTGGTCGACCGGGTACTTGGCGATCCAGCGGTCGATCTCGGCCAGCGACTGCTCGCTCAGCTCGGTCATGCCCTGGTCGGCAGCCGGATTACGACTCTGCACCATCATCGGTCGATCTCCCCGAATACAATGTCCTGGGTACCGATCACCGCGACCACGTCGGCCAGCATGTGGCCGCGCACCATCTCGTCCATGGCGGAGAGGTGGGCAAAGCCGGGGGCACGGATCTTCAGGCGGTACGGCTTGTTGGCGCCGTCAGAGAGCAGGTAGATACCGAACTCTCCCTTGGGGTGTTCGACTGCGGCGTACGCCTCGCCCTCAGGTACCTGGTAGCCCTCCGAGAAGAGCTTGAAGTGGTGGATCAGTCCCTCCATGCCGGCCTTCATCGCCTCGCGCGGCGGCGCTGCGATCTTGTGGTCATCGACCATCACCGGGCCGGGGTTGTCGCGCAGCCAGTCGACGCACTGGCGGATGATGCGGTTGGCCTGACGCATCTCCTCGATACGCACCAGGTAGCGGTCGTAGCAGTCGCCGTTGACGCCGACCGGGATATCGAAGTCGAGCCGGTCGTAGACCTCGTACGGCTGCTTCTTGCGCAGATCCCACTCTACACCGGAGCCGCGCAGCATCGGGCCGGTAAAGCCGAGCTGCAGGGCGCGCTCCGGACTGACGGTGCCGATGCCGACGGTACGCTGGCGCCAGATGCGGTTCTCGGTCAGCAGCGTCTCGTACTCGTCGACGCAGGCCGGGAAGCGTTCGGTAAAGTCGTGGATGAAGTCGAGCAGCGAACCTTCACGGTTGGCGTTCATCCGCTTGACGTCGTCCTCGTCGTGCCACTTGGAGCGCTCGTAGCGCGGCATCACCTCGGGCAGGTCGCGGGCGACCCCGCCGACCCGGTAGTAGGTGGCGTGCATGCGCGCCCCGGAGACCGCCTCGTACATGTCCATCAGGTCCTCGCGCTCGCGGAAGGCGTAGAGGAACATGGTCATCGCCCCGATGTCGAGGCCGTGGGTGCCGATCCACATCAGGTGGTTGAGGATGCGCGTGATCTCATCGAACATCACGCGGATGTACTGGGCGCGCAGCGGCACCTCGGCACCGAGCAGCTTCTCGATCGCCATCACGTAGCCGTGCTCGTTGCACATCATCGAAACGTAGTCGAGCCGATCCATATAGCCGATCGACTGGTTGAACGGCTTGCTCTCGGCCAGCTTCTCGGTGGCCCGGTGGAGCAAGCCGACATGCGGGTCGGCACGAACCACGGTCTCGCCGTCCATCTCCAGGATCAGGCGCAGCACCCCGTGCGCCGCCGGGTGTTGCGGACCGAAGTTGATGGTGTAGTTGTGGATCTCGGCCATCGGCTTACTCCCCCTGCCCGGCATAGCGATGATCGTCGCGGATCACGCGCGGCTGGTTGACGCGCGGCTCGATGGTAACCGGCTGATAGATCACCCGGCGCTGCTCCGGGTCGTAGCGCATCTCGACATGACCCTCGAGCGGGAAGTCCTTGCGGAACGGGTGGCCGACAAAGCCGTAGTCGGTCAGGATACGGCGCAGGTCGGGGTGGCCGTCGAAGAGGAGGCCGAAGAGGTCGAACGCTTCGCGCTCGTACCAGTTGGCCGAGCTCCAGATCGCCGTAACCGTGGGCAGTACCGGGTAGTCGTCGTCGGTGGCGAAGGCGCGCACCCGCAGACGGCGGTTGTTGGCCACCGAGAGCAGGTGGTAGACCGCCGCGAAGCGTGCCCCTTCCCAGCCACCGTTGCGGTAGCTGGCGTAGTCGACACCACACAGATCGACCAGTTGATCAAAGCCGAATTCGGGCAGATCGCGCAGCCGGGTCATCGCCTCAATCAGATCCGCCGCGGCGACCTCGATGGTCAGCTCGCCGCGGGCGACAACATGGCGCTGCACCAGAGCGCCGAGGCGATCGACGATGAGGTCAGCGAGTTTCTGGTAGCGCACGGACATGGCGAGTTCTCGTCAACGGGCGATGGTCTGGGTGCGGCGGATTTTCTCCTGCAGGCGCAGGATTCCGTAGAGCAGCGCCTCGGCGGTGGGCGGACAGCCCGGTACGTAGATATCGACCGGCACGATGCGATCGCATCCGCGCACCACCGAGTAGGAGTAGTGGTAGTAACCGCCGCCGTTGGCACAGGAGCCCATCGAGATGACCCAGCGCGGCTCGGCCATCTGGTCATAGACCTTGCGCAGCGCCGGCGCCATCTTGTTGACCAGGGTACCGGCGACGATCATGACATCGGACTGGCGCGGACTGGGGCGAAAGACGATACCGAAACGGTCGAGGTCGTAGCGTGAGGCACCCGCCTGCATCATCTCCACCGCACAGCAGGCCAGACCGAAGGTCATCGGCCACATCGAGCCGGTGCGCGCCCAGTTGATCAGCTTGTCGGCGTTGGTGGTGATAACGCCCTTTTCCAGGATCCCCTCTACTCCCATTCGAGCGCCCCTTTCTTCCACTCATAGATGAAGCCGACCACCAGGATCAGCAGGAAGATGGCCATCGCACCCAAGGCAAAGAGGCCGATCTCGCCCAGCACCACAGCCCATGGAAAGAGGAAGGCGATCTCGAGATCGAAGATGATGAAGAGGATGGCGACCAGGTAGTAGCGCACGTCGAACTTCATGCGCGCGTCCTCGAAGGCCTCGAAGCCGCACTCGTAGGCGGAGCCCTTCTCGCTGTCGGGACGCTGCGGCCCAAGCAGGTAGCCGATGGCCATGACCACGGCACCCATGATTAGGCCGACGGCCATGAAGATCAGGATGGGCAGATAGTTCTCAAGCATACGGACCAGTGCTCCCCTGTTCGTGAGCGGGCGCCTGGCGCACGCTCCAGTGGCAACACCTACGCGGTGCTGCCGGCATGCTCGGTCGTGGTTATTGTCTTGTCAACCGAGCAACAAGAATGGTGCCGAAGGCCGGACTCGAACCGGCACGGGTTGCCCCACTGCCCCCTCAAGACAGCGTGTCTACCAGTTCCACCACTTCGGCGTGACTGTTGCTTTTTGGTCCCTGACTGCTCAGACGACATGGGCGCGGTTGCAACCGCGTCTTGGTCTGTTATTCAAATAACCCTTACTCAGGCACAACCGGCACATCGCGACCGCGTTCAACCGGCGGTACCTCACGCGTCTCGCTGGTCACCGGTACGCTGATATCGGTCACACTGCCACTGCTACGCGCGGCCTGACCCGAAAAGTAGGCCAGAGAGAGGCTGGTGGCGAAAAAGATCGTCGCCAGAATCGCCGTGGTTCGGGTCAGGAAGTTGGCCGAGCCGCGCGCACCGAAGACGGTGGACGAGGCGCCACTGCCAAAGGCGGCACCGGCATCAGCCCCCTTGCCGTGCTGCAGCAGCACGAAGACGACCAGCCCAACGGCCGCCAAGACATGAATGATGAGCAAAAGTACCTGCATCGTCAACCTGCTTCGTTATCCCCAGCCCCGGCGCTCAAGCCGCCGCGGAGCGGGCGATGGTCAGAAAATCATCGGCCTTGAGCGAGGCACCCCCGATCAGACCCCCATCAATATCGGCCATGGCCAGCAGCTGAGCCGCGTTACCGGCATTCATGCTGCCACCATAGAGGATACGCACGGCTTCACCCGCAGCGGCCGCCTTGGCAGCGACACGGGCGCGAATGAAGGCATGCACCTCCTGCGCCTGCTCCGGTGACGCCGTCTTGCCGGTACCGATGGCCCAGACCGGTTCATAGGCGATCACGCCCTGCGCCAATGCCTCGGCCCCGACCCGATCCAGCACGGCGTCGAGCTGGCGCGCGACCACCTGCTCGGTCACCCCCGACTCGCGCTCCTCGAGCTGCTCCCCAAGGCAGAGGATCGGGATCAGACCGGCGACCTGTGCGGCGGCGAACTTGTCGGCCACCACCGTATCGGTCTCGCCGTGGTACTGGCGCCGCTCAGAGTGGCCGACGATGGCATAACGGCAACCAAATTCGAGCAGCATGTCCGCCGAAATCTCGCCAGTAAAGGCACCGTTGGCGTGGCTGCTGACATCCTGGGCACCCCAGGTCACGACACTGCCCTGCAGCCGCTCAGCGACCTGGGACAGGTAGACGAACGGGGCGCAGACAGCCACATCAGCCGCTGACACCTCATCGACTCCAGAAAGGATACCGTCCAGCAGCGCGGCGATCGAGTCGCGGCTGCCATTCATCTTCCAGTTTCCGGCGATCAGTGTACGACGCATGATTCCAGTCGGTTCTTTATATCTGCAAAACGAGCGGCAAGGTTACATGGCCACGCCGAATAAATCAAGCGACCACGGCGCCGCGCACCACCTCGGCCAGCTCGGTAGCCAGGGTGTCGACCAGCGCCGCATCCTCGCCCTCGACCATGACGCGAATCTTCGGCTCTGTACCAGAGGCACGCAGCAGCACGCGCCCGGCCCGCCCCATGCGCGCCTCGACCGCGGCCACCGCCTCAGCCACCCGCGGCACCGCCATCGGATCGAAACGGCGCGCCACGGTGACGTTGACCAAGACTTGGGGCAACCGCTCCATGCCGGCGCACAGTTCGTCCAGACTGCGCCCGCTGCGCACCATGGCACGCAGCACCTGCAGGGCGGCAACGATGCCATCCCCGGTGGTGGCCTTGTCCAGACAGAGAATATGGCCCGAGGCCTCACCGCCGAGCTGCCAACCGTGTTCGCGCAGCCGCTCCAGCACATAGCGATCACCCACCGCGGCGCGACTGAAGGGTACACCGGCCGCTTCGAAGGCGAGCTCGAGACCGAGGTTACTCATCACGGTGCCGACCACGCCGCCGATCAGGCCGCCCGAGTCGCGGCGGTCGTTGGCAATGATCCAGAGCAGCGCGTCACCGTCGATCAACTGCCCGCGTCCATCGACCATGACCACGCGATCGGCATCCCCATCGAAGGCAATACCGAGGTCGGCACCGTGCTCGGCCACCGCCTGCTGCAGTGCCTCCGGCGCCGTCGAACCGCAGCCGGCATTGATGTTGAAGCCGTCCGGCGCAACGCCGATCGGAATCACCGTCGCGCCGCGCTCACCAAAGACATGCGGCGCGATATGGTAGGCGGCGCCGTGGGCGCAATCGACCACGATCTTGAGCCCGGAGAGGTCGACCCACGGCTCGACCGTCCCCTTGCAGAACTCGATATAGCGACCGGGGGCGTCGTTGAGCCGTTCGGCCTTGCCCAGCGCCGCCGGCTCGACCATGGCCATGGGCTGGTCGAGCAGGGCCTCGATCGCCTGCTCGGTGGCATCGGGCAGCTTGCTGCCACAGCCGGAGAAGAACTTGATACCGTTGTCGTGGTACGGGTTGTGCGAGGCGCTGATGACGACGCCAGCACTGGCGCCGAGGGTACGGGTCAGATAGGCAATGGCTGGGGTCGGCATCGGGCCGAGCAGCAGCACGTCGGCACCGGCGCTGGCCAGTCCTGCCTCGAGTGCCGACTCGAGGATATAGCCGGAGATGCGGGTATCCTTGCCCACCAGGACACGACCGCGCCGCCCCTGACTGAAGACCTTGCCTGCGGCCCAGCCGAGGCGCATGACGAAATCGGGGGTGATCGGCTCGACACCGACCCGGCCGCGCACTCCGTCGGTGCCGAAGTGGTTGCGTTGCTCGCTCATGCTGCCTCCTTGACCGCCTGCACCATGCGTATAGCATCGACGGTGGCACGCACATCGTGCACCCGAACAACCGACGCCCCAAGCCAGGCAGCCAATCCGGCCAGCGCCACACTGCCGTGCAATCGCTCGTCGATCGGCGCGCCGTCCAGCACCTGACCGATCATCGACTTGCGCGAAACCCCCACCAGCAACGGCAGACCGAGCCCACGCAGATCGGGCAGGTGGCGGAAGAGACCCAGGTTGTGCGCCAAGGTCTTGCCAAAGCCGAAGCCGGGGTCGAGCAGCAACCGCTGGCGTGGGATACCGACGGCCTTGCACGCTACCACCCGTGATTCAAGAAAGGCGGCCACCTCGGCCACGACATCGCTATAGCCAGGCGCCTGCTGCATGGTCGCCGGATCAAGGCCCTGCATGTGCATCAGACAGACCGGCACATCGAGCTCGGCGGCTGCCTCCAGCGCGCCCGGCAGACGCAGGGCACGCACGTCGTTGACCATACCCGCCCCGGCGGCGACGGCGGCGCGCATCACCTCGGGACGGCTGGTGTCGACCGAGAGCAGCGCCGGCAGCGTGCCGGCCAGCGCCTCGACCACCGGGACGACGCGATCGATCTCTTCCTGCACCGAGACGGCGGCTGCCCCGGGGCGGGTCGACTCGCCGCCGATGTCGATGATGGCCGCTCCCGCCTCCACCATCTGCCAGGCGTGATCGATGGCGCGTTCGGCCACAACAAAGTCACCCCCGTCCGAGAAGGAGTCGGGGGTGACGTTGAGGATCCCCATGACCTGGGGCGTGGAGAGTGAAAGGGTCGGCACGCCGGCCGGCTCAGTGCTGGCTGGCCGGATCGCCCAGCGTCCCCTCGTCGGGCCGCTCGCCGCCTTCGGCCGCATCACCGCTCGCCTCGCCGCCGCCCGGCTTGCCCGACTCGTCACTCCAGTCGGCCGGCGGACGCGGCTCGCGCCCGGCCATGATATCGTCGATCTGCTCACGCTCGATCGTCTCGTACTTGATCAGCGCCTGCGCCATCATGTGCAACTGCGCCATGTGGTCGGTGAGGATCTGGCGCGAGCGCTCGTAGTTGCGATCAATGAAGGCACGGACCTCCTTGTCGATCAGGTGCGCGGTCTCATCGGAGACGTTCTTGTGCTGGGTGACTGAGTGGCCCAGAAAGACCTCGCCCTCCTCCTCACCGTAGGCCAGCGGGCCGAGCTTGTCCGACAGCCCCCAGCGGGTGACCATGTTGCGCGCCATCTCGGTGGCACGCTGGATGTCGTTGGAGGCGCCGGTGGTCACCTTCTCGGGGCCGAAGATCAGCTCCTCGGCAATGCGCCCGCCGAAGAGGCTGGAGATCTGGCTCTCCAGCCGCTCCTTGCTGTAGCTGTAGCGATCCTCCTCCGGCAGGAACATGGTCACGCCGAGGGCGCGCCCGCGCGGAATGATGGTCACCTTGTAGACCGGGTCGTGCGACGGCACCTTGAGGCCGACGATGGCATGGCCCGCCTCGTGGTAGGCGGTCAGCTTCTTCTCGTCCTCGGACATCACCATCGACTTGCGCTCGGCGCCCATCATGATCTTGTCCTTGGCCCGCTCGAAGTCGGCCATGGTCACGCTCGACTTGTTGCCGCGGGCGGCAAAGAGGGCCGCCTCGTTGACCAGGTTGGCCAGATCGGCACCGGAGAAGCCAGGAGTCCCGCGCGCGATCAGCCCCGGCTTGACGTCGTCACCCAACGGCAGTTTGCGCATGTGGACCTTGAGGATGTGCTCACGACCACGTACGTCCGGCAGCGGCACGACGACTTGGCGATCAAAACGGCCTGGGCGCAGCAGTGCCGGGTCGAGCACGTCAGGCCGGTTGGTCGCGGCGATGACGATGACACCCTCGCTACCCTCGAAACCATCCATCTCGACCAGCAGCTGGTTGAGGGTCTGTTCGCGCTCGTCGTGGCCACCACCGAGGCCGGCGCCGCGATGGCGCCCGACCGCGTCGATCTCGTCGATGAAGATGATGCACGGGGCGTGCTTCTTGGCCTGCTCGAACATGTCGCGCACGCGCGAGGCGCCAACGCCAACAAACATCTCGACAAAGTCCGAACCAGAGATGCTGAAGAAGGGCACCTTGGCCTCACCGGCGATCGCCTTGGCCAGCAGGGTCTTGCCGGTACCGGGCGAGCCGACCATCAGTACCCCCTTGGGGATGGTGCCGCCGAGACGCTGGAACTTGCCCGGATCACGCAGGAAATCGACCAGCTCGGTGACCTCCTCCTTGGCCTCGTCACAACCGGCGACATCGCCGAAGGTGACGCGCACCTGATCCTCGGTCAGCATGCGTGCCTTGCTCTTGCCGAAGCTCATCGCCCCGCGGCCACCGGCACCGCCCTGCATCTGGCGCATGAAGTAGAGCCAGACCGCGATCAGCAGCAGCATCGGGAACCAGGAGATGAATATCTGGGTCAGCATCGACTGGCGCTCGGGCTCGCGCGCGTCGATCGCCACATGGTGGTCGAGCAGGTCGCCGATCAGCCCCGGATCACCCGGGTTGTAGGTGGTGAAGCGCTGACCATCGACGGTGCGCCCCTTGATGCTGCGCCCCTCGATCACCACATCGGCCACCTGTCCCTGACGCACTTGAGCCAGAAACTGCGAATAGTTGACCTGCTGGGTGGCGGCCTGCTGCGTCCCCTCCTGGGGGCCGAAGTTATTGAAGACCGTCATCAGCACCACGGCGATGATGACCCAGAGAATGATGTTCTTGACGAAATCGTTCAACGCTCTGCTACCTCTCGACTCTCCGTGTCGGAACCTTACTACAATCGTCTGCCGCGTGCCAGCAGGTAGAGCTCGGATGAGCGCGACCTGGAGGCCTCCGGCTTGCGCGAGCGAACCGTGTCGAAGCGCGCGCGCATCTGCCGTAATAGTGGATCGAACCCCTCACCCTGAAAGACCTTGACCAGCAGATCACCGCCCGGCGCCACCACCCGCTCGGCCAGCTCCAGCGCCAACTCAGCGAGCAGCGCCGAGCGCAGCCGATCGACATCCTTCAGGCCGCTGGTATTGGGCGCCATATCGGAGAGCAGCAGATCGACCGGCCGCTCGCCGAGCACCTCAAGCAACTGCGCCAACACCGCCTCTTCGCGAAAATCGCCCAAGACAAAATCGACCCCGGGCAGCTCGTCCATCGGCAGGATGTCGAGTGCCACCACCCGCCCCTGCGGGCCGACCCGATCGCGGGCATACTGCGACCAGCCACCGGGCGCCGCACCGAGATCGACCACGGTCATGCCCGGGCGCAGGAGACGATCCTTGCCGTCGATCTCGATCAGCTTGTAGACAGCACGCGAGCGCCACCCCTCCGCCTTGGCCTTTTGGACATACGGATCGTCGAAGTGTTCCTTGAGCCAACGCCGGCTACTGGCGCTACGCCGTGTCTTGGCCATGCGTAATCCTTGCGGCAACGGCGCGTACGCGCCAGACGATCCAGAGTGCACCCGCACACCCGAAGCCGAGCGGTACCAGCCACTGCCACCAGAGCGAGGCAAAGAGGCGGCCGCTGAGCAGGACCAACAGTAGCCCGACGATCAGGATCACCGCGAGTTCCAGCTTGACCCCATTGAACGGACTGGGTGCCACTGCCCAGCCATGCGCCTTTCGGGTTATACTCTCGCTCCCGCGTTCTTCAGACGACGACATCCGGACACCTACCACTGATGGGCCTGAACAAGAAACAGCGTCACTACCTGCGCACCCTGGCGCACCACCGCAAGCCGGTCGTCATCATCGGCAGCGCCGGCCTGACCGAAGCGGTCCTGGGAGAGATCGAAAATGCGTTGGCCCACCATGAGCTGATCAAGATACGGGTCAATGCCGGTGACCGTCATCTACGCAAGCGCATGGTTGGCGAGATCGCCAGCCGAACCGGCGCCGAGCTGGTGCAGCAGATCGGCCACATCGCCAGCTACTACCGGCCGGCCGAAGAGCGGGTCATCCAGTTTCCGGCCTGATCACTCGTAGCGTACGGCCAGGATCTCGTACTCCTTGAGACCGCCCGGCGCCTGCACCTGAGCCACGTCGCCCTCCTCCTTGCCGATCAGGGCACGGGCGATCGGCGAGCTGACCGAAATCATCCCCTGCTTGATGTCGGCCTCATCCTCGCCAACGATCTGATAGGTCACCTCTTCACCGCTCTCCTGCTCCATCAGCTCGACGGTAGCGCCGAAGACGACCTTGCCCTGGGCATTCAGCGTGGAGACATCGATGATCTGGGCATTGCCCAGCTTGCCCTCGATCTCGGCGATGCGCCCCTCGATGAAGCCCTGCTGCTCGCGCGCGGCATGGTACTCGGCATTCTCCTTCAGATCGCCGTGGGCGCGTGCCTCGGCAATCGCCTCGATCACTTTCGGCCGGGCCACGCTCTTCAGTTCATGCAACTCATCGCGCAGCTTCTGTGCGCCACGCGCAGTCAACGGTACCTTGCTCATGCCATAAACTCCTGATGGAGATCCTTGAGATTGAAGACAGCGGTCGCATCCTGCACCTTGAGCGCCTCACAGGTCGCCAGCGCCGCCGCCAGCGTGGTGGTGTAGGGTACCTTGTGCTGCAGCGCGCTACGTCGGATGGCAAAGGAGTCGGAGACCCCCTGCCGGCTATCGGTGGTATTGACGATATAGCGGATCTCGTCGTTCTTGATCATGTCGACGATATGCGGGCGCCCTTCGCGGACCTTGTTGACCCGACGGCACGGCACACCGGCCTCGTCCAGCACCGTGGCGGTGCCGCCGGTGGCGACCAACTCAAAGCCCAAGGCAACCAGTTCGCGTCCCAGCTCGACGACCCCCTTCTTGTCGACATCGCGCACACTGACGAAGGCAGTGCCGCCGGTCGGCAGCGTGACGCCCGAGCCGAGCTGCGACTTGGCAAACGCCTCGCCGAAGCTCTTGCCGACCCCCATGACTTCGCCGGTCGACTTCATCTCCGGCCCGAGCAGTGGATCGACCCCGGGGAACTTGATGAACGGGAAGACCGCCTCCTTGACCGAGAACCAGCTCGGCACCCGCTCGGCCACGCCAAGCTCGGCGAGTGTCTTGCCGGCCATGCAGCGGGCGGCGATCTTGGCCAGTGGCAGCCCGGTCGCCTTGGAGACGAAGGGCGCGGTGCGCGAGGCGCGCGGATTGACCTCCAGCACATAGATGTTGTCGCCCTGAATGGCGAACTGCACATTCATGAGCCCGATCACCTTGAGCTCCCGCGCCATCTTGCGGGTCTGCTCGCGCAACGTCTCCTGCACCGCCGCATCGAGGTCGTACGGGGGCAGCGAACAGGCCGAGTCGCCCGAGTGGACACCGGCCTGTTCGATATGCTCCATGATGCCGCCGATCAGCACCGCACCGGTGCTGTCGCAGATGGCGTCGATGTCGACCTCGGTGGCGTCGTCAAGGAAGCGGTCGAGCAGCACCGGCGAGTCGTTGGAGACGCTCACGGCATCACGCATGTAGCGCTTGAGCTCCTCCTCGCTGTAGACGATCTCCATGGCGCGACCGCCGAGCACGTACGAGGGGCGCACCACCAGCGGGTAGCCGATCTCGGCCGCCAATTTGAGCGCATCGCCCTCGGTGCGGGCGGTACGGTTGGGTGGCTGCAGCAGATCGAGCCGCTCAAGCAGCTTCTGGAAGCGCTCGCGATCCTCGGCCAGGTCGATCGAGTCGGGGCTGGTGCCGATGATCGGTACGCCAGCCGCCTCCAGATCGCGCGCCAGCTTCAGCGGCGTCTGGCCACCGTACTGGACGATGACCCCCTTGGGCTGTTCCAGCGCAACGATCTCGAGCACATCCTCGAGCGTCAGTGACTCGAAGTAGAGCCGGTCGGAGGTATCGTAGTCGGTCGAGACGGTCTCCGGGTTGCAGTTGACCATGATCGTCTCGTAACCGTCGTCGCGCAGGGCAAGAGCGGCGTGGACGCAGCAGTAGTCGAATTCGATCCCCTGGCCGATCCGGTTGGGACCGCCGCCGAGCACCATGATCTTGTCACGCTCGCTCGGCTCGGCCTCGCAGAACGCCTCGTAGGTCGAGTACATGTAAGCGGTGGTCGAGGCGAACTCGGCGGCGCAGGTATCGACCCGCTTGTAGACCGGGCGGATGCCGTGGCTGTGGCGACGGGCGCGCACCTTGTGTTCGCGGGTGCCGAGCAGGTCGGCCAGACGGCGGTCGGAGAAACCCTTGCGCTTGAGCAGGCGCAGCTCGTCGGCGTCGACATCGTCGAGCAGACGCCCGCGCAGGCCGTTCTCCAGCCGCACCAGCTCCTCGATCTGGACCAGAAACCATGGGTCGATGCCAGTCGCCTCATGCAGCTCGGCGACACTCATCCCGATACGGACGGCGTCTGCCACATACCAGAGTCGGTCCGGGCTCGGCTGGCGGATCTCCTGGCGAATCAGCTCGACCGACTCCGGGTCGCTGTGGTCGGCGACCATCTCGTTGAGCCCGTCCTTGCCGGTCTCGAGACCGCGCAGCGCCTTCTGCAGCGACTCCTGGAAGGTACGCCCGATCGCCATCACCTCGCCGACCGACTTCATCTGGGTGGTCAGACGCGCTTCGGCCTGCGGGAACTTCTCGAAGGTAAAGCGCGGCACCTTGGTCACGACGTAGTCGATACTGGGCTCGAACGAGGCCGGGGTCACTCCACCGGTAATCTCGTTGCGCAGCTCATCGAGGGTGTAACCGACCGCCAGCTTGGCTGCCACCTTGGCGATCGGGAAGCCGGTCGCCTTGGAGGCGAGTGCGGAGGAGCGCGAGACGCGCGGGTTCATCTCGATGATGATCAGCCGCCCGTTGGCCGGATTGACCGCAAACTGGACGTTGGAGCCCCCGGTATCGACGCCGATCTCGCGCAGCACCGCCAGCGAGGCGTCGCGCATGATCTGGTACTCCTTGTCGGTCAGCGTCTGCGCAGGCGCCACGGTGATCGAGTCACCGGTATGCACCCCCATCGGGTCGAGGTTCTCGATCGAGCAGATGATGATGCAGTTGTCGTTGCGATCGCGCACCACCTCCATCTCGTACTCTTTCCAACCGATGATCGACTCCTCGATCAGCAGCTCGTTGGTCGGCGAGAGGTCGAGGCCACGCTCGCAGATCTCGACGAACTCCTCGCGGTTGTAGGCGATGCCACCGCCGCTGCCGCCAAGGGTGAAGGAGGGGCGGATGATCGCCGGAAAGCCGGTCTCCTCGACCACGGCGAGCGCCTCCTCCATCGAGTGGGCGATGTTCGAGCGTGGCATGTCGAGGCCGATCTTGCGCATCGCCTGGCGAAACAGGTCGCGGTCCTCGGCCTTGTCGATCGCCTCGCTGGTGGCGCCGATCATCTCGACGCCGTACTGCTTGAGCACGCCGTGCTTGTCCAGGTCGAGGGCACAGTTGAGCGCGGTCTGTCCGCCCATGGTCGGCAGCACGGCATCGGGCCGCTCGGCCTCGATGATGCGTGCCACCGTCTGCCACTCGACCGGCTCGATGTAGACGGCGTCGGCCATCTCGGGATCGGTCATGATGGTGGCGGGGTTGGAGTTGACCAGAATGACCCGATAGCCCTCCTCGCGCAGCGCCTTGCACGCCTGCGCGCCGGAGTAGTCGAATTCGCACGCCTGGCCGATCACGATCGGGCCGGCGCCGATGATCAGGATGCTCTGGATGTCGGTACGTTTCGGCATGAAAGACTACCTTGCACGAATCAGCGAGACGAAGTGGTCGAAGAGGTGGACGACGTCCTGCGGCCCCGGGCTCGCCTCCGGGTGGCCCTGGAAGCCGAAGACCGGTGCCTCGGTGCCGGCGATCCCCTGCAGGGTGCCGTCGAAGAGCGAGCGATGGGTGGCACGCAGACCAGAGGGCAGGCTCGCCTCATCCACGGCAAAGCCGTGGTTCTGGCTGGTGATCATCACCCGCCCCGTGTCGAGGTCGATCACCGGGTGGTTGGCACCGTGGTGGCCGGTCTTCATCTTGGCGGTACGCGCCCCCATGGCCAAGGCCAGCAGCTGGTGACCGAGACAGATACCGAAGACCGGCAACCCGGCGTCGACCACCTCGCGCGTCGCCCGGATGGCGTAGTCGCACGGCTCCGGGTCGCCCGGCCCGTTGGAGAGGAAGATGCCATCCGGCTGCATCGCCAACACCTCGCTGGCCGGCGTCTGCGCCGGTACCACGGTGACGCGACAGCCGCGATCGACCAGCAGGCGCAGGATGTTGCGCTTGACGCCAAAGTCCCACGCCACCACATGGTGCTCCAGCTCGGCCGGCGGCTTGGCGGCGGGGAAGCCGCCATCGAGCTGCCAGATTCCTTCACCCCATTCGTAGGCGGTCTCACAGGAGACCTCGCGCGCCAGGTCCATCCCCTTGAGGCCGGGGAAGGCGCGCGCCTGAGCCAGTGCGTGGTCGGCATCGGCCCCCTCGCCGGCGACGATACAGCCGGCCAGCGCCCCCTTCTCGCGCAGGATGCGCGTCAGGTGGCGGGTATCGATCTCGGCGATCGCCACCACTCCGTTGAGCTGCAGGTAGTCCGGCAGGCTCTGCTGGCTGCGCCAGCTGCTGGCGATCAACGGCAGGTCACGAATGATCAGACCGGCCGCCATGACCCGCTCGGCTTCACGGTCCTCGCTGTTGGTGCCGACGTTGCCGATGTGCGGATAGGTCAGGGTAACGAGTTGGCGGCTGTAGGAGGGATCGGTCAGGATCTCCTGATAGCCGGTCATCGAGGTATTGAAAACCACCTCGCCGACCGTCTCGCCGTCGACGCCGATGGAGATGCCGTGCAGTACAGTGCCGTCTTCCAGGGCCAGGATGGCTGGCGTATTCAATGCGTCCTCCCGCCGTTGTTCAAGTCCGGTTTGCAGGGTTCCAGATACGCGAAGCGGGAGCAGGCCGTGGCCTCTCCCGCTCTTTGCAATTCTGCTGTTCAGTATAGCCAGTCAGCCCGCCGCTGTCCACGTCGAGCAGGGGCTGGCCGCCGGTCGAACTACTTCAAGCCCAACACATCCTGCATGTCGTAAAGACCGGGTTCACGGCGACCGAGCCAGGCGGCGGCGCGCACAGCACCCCGGGCGAAGGTCATGCGACTGGACGCCTTGTGGGTGATCTCGACCCGCTCACCGTCGGCAGCAAAGAGGACGGTGTGGTCGCCAACGATGTCGCCGGCACGGATGGTTTCGAAACCGATGGTACGACGGTCACGCGGGCCGGTCCGTCCTTCACGCCCATAGACGGCACACTCGCTCAGATCGCGACCGAGGGTCGCGGCGACCACCTCACCCATGGCCAACGCCGTACCGGACGGGGCATCGACCTTGTGCCGGTGGTGGGCCTCGATCACCTCGACATCGACCTCATCGCCGAGCACGGCGGCGGCGGTCTGCAACAGCTTGAGACAGAGGTTAACGCCGACGCTCATATTGGGGGCAAAGACGATCGGGATATCCATCGCGGCAGCGGCAATCTGCCCCTTCTGCGCGGCATCGAGACCCGTGGTGCCGATCACCATCGGGCGGCGCTGTTCACGACACCAGGCCAAGTGCTCCAAAGTCGGCTCAGGCAAGGTGAATTCGATCAGCACGTCAAACGGGCCGGCCTGATCGAGGTGGTCAACCAGCGTGATGCCGTTGCGGCCGATGCCGGCCAGCTCGCCGGCATCGGCCCCCATCAGGGAGCTGCCGGGGCGCTCGATGGCTGCGCCCAGCGCCATGCCTTCGGCCGCGTCGATCGCCTCGACCAGGGCCCGCCCCATGCGCCCGCCGGCGCCGGTTACCGCTAACTTCATAGTCTGCTCCTTGCCATTCAACCGCGCAGCCCTTCAAAGAACTTCTTCACCCCATCCAGCCAGGAGTGCGAACGCGGGTTGTGGTGGTCGTTGCGGTGGTCGAGGCTGTCCTGGAAACGGCGCAGCAGCTCCTTCTGTTCTTCGCTCAGGTTGACCGGCGTCTCGACCATGACCTTGCACAGCAGGTCACCAACGGCACCGCCACGCACCGGCTTGACCCCCTTGCCACGCAAACGGAAGACCTTGTCCGACTGGGTCTCGGGCGGGATCTTCAGCACCACGCGCCCTTCCAGTGTCGGCACCTCGAGTTCACCGCCCAGCGCCGCCGTGACAAAGCCGATCGGCACCTCACAGAAGAGGTTGTTGTCCTCGCGGGTAAAGATCGGGTGCGGACGGATATTGATGTGCACGTAGAGATCGCCGGGCGGTCCGCCATTCTCCCCCGCCTCGCCCTCGCCAGCCAGCCGGATACGGTCACCGGTATCGACGCCGGGCGGCACCTTGACCGAGAGGGTCTTGTGCTCCTGCACCCGCCCCTGACCGCGGCAGTCGGGGCACGGGTCCTTGATGATCTTGCCGCTGCCGCGGCAGTTGGGGCAGGTCTGCTGCACGGCAAAGATGCCCTGCTGAATGCGCACTTGCCCGTGGCCTCCGCAGGTCGGGCAGGTGGTCGGAGTTGAACCGGCCCGCGCCCCAGAGCCATTGCAGCTGCCACAGGTCACCAGGGTCGGTACGCGGATCTGGATGGTGGTGCCGTGCACCGCCTCTTCCAGATCGAGGGTCAGGTTATAGCGCAGATCGGCCCCTCGGTAGACACGGCTACCGCCCCCGCGCCCTCCGGTACCGAAGATGTCGCCAAAGACGTCCTCGAAGATGTCGCTGAAGCTGGATCCGCCCCCGCCACCCCCACCCATGCTCTGGTGGGCCGCAGCGTGGCCGAACTGGTCGTAGGCGGCTCGCCGCTGGGCGTCGGAGAGGACCTCATACGCCTCTTTGGCCTCCTTGAACTTCTCCTCGGCCTCCTTGTCATCCGGGTTGCGGTCCGGATGGTACTTCATCGCCAGCCGGCGGTAGGCCTTCTTGATCTCGGCCTCGCTGGCGTTGCGCTGTACTTGGAGCACCTCGTAGTAATCGCGTTTCGACATCTGCTGCTTTAGCCCTGGTTAACCGACCGCGGACGGCCGGGTGAAACGGACAGGCGCAGGCGGCCATTTCGCCGCCTGCGCCTGCCACCTCGACACGGGAGACGACCTTACTTCTTGTCGTCGTCCTTGACCTCTTCGAACTCGGCATCGACAACATCGTCGCCCTTGCCTTCATTCGATTCGCCGCCCGTTTCGGCACCGGCACCTGCATCGGTCGCACCGGCCTCCTGCTGCTGGGCATAGAGGCGCTCGGCCATCTTGCCGGAGGCCTCGGCCAGCGCACCGGTCTTGGCCTCGATCGCCTCTTTGTCCTCGCCCTTGAGCGCCGCTTCCAGCTCGGTAATGGCAGCTTCGATCTTCTCTTTCTCTTCCGCCTCGAGCTTGTCGCCGAGCTCACCCATCGACTTGCGGGTGGCGTGGATCATGTTCTCGGCACCGTTGCGTGCGTTGACCAGCTCGTGGAACTTGCGGTCCTCCTCGGCGTGCGCCTCGGCATCCTGAACCATGCGCTCGATCTCTTCGTCGGAGAGGCCGGAGGAGGCCTTGATGACGATATTCTGCTCCTTGCCGGTGCCCTTATCCTTGGCCGAGACATTGAGAATACCGTTGGCATCGATGTCGAAGGTGACCTCGATCTGCGGCACGCCGCGCGGTGCCGGCGGGATGTCGGAGAGGTCGAAGCGACCCAATGACTTGTTGGCGCTGGCCATCTCGCGCTCGCCCTGCAGCACGTGCACGGTCACGGCCGTCTGATTGTCGTCGGCGGTGGAGAAGACCTGGTTCGCCTTGGTCGGAATGGTGGTGTTCTTCTCGATCAGCTTGGTCATCACACCGCCAAGGGTCTCGATGCCGAGCGAAAGCGGAGTGACGTCGAGCAGCAGCACATCCTTGACCTCGCCGCCGAGCACGCCGCCCTGGATTGCGGCGCCGATGGCGACCGCTTCGTCCGGGTTGACGTCCTTGCGCGGCTCCTTGCCGAAGAAGGCTTTGACCGCTTCCTGCACCTTGGGCATGCGGGTCTGGCCGCCGACCAGGATGACGTCGTCGATCTCCGCAGCGGAGAGGCCAGCATCCTTCAACGCCACCTTGCACGGCTCGATGGTGCGCGTGATCAGATCCTCCACCAGCGACTCGAGCTTGGCCCGACTGAGCTTGACGTTGAGGTGCTTCGGCCCGCTCGCGTCGGCGGTGACATACGGCAGGTTGATCTCGGTCTGCTGGCTCGAGGAGAGCTCGATCTTGGCCTTCTCGGCCGCCTCCTTGAGGCGCTGCATGGCCAGTGGATCGCCCTTGAGGTCGATGCCCGACTCCTTCTTGAACTCGCCGGCCAGGTAGTCGATGACCCGCATGTCGAAGTCCTCGCCACCGAGGAAGGTATCACCGTTGGTCGCCAGCACCTCGAACTGGTGCTCACCGTCGATGTCGGCGATCTCGATGATCGAGATGTCGAAGGTGCCGCCACCCAGGTCGTAGACGGCCACCTTGCTGTCACCGCGCTTCTTGTCCATGCCGTAGGCCAGCGCGGCCGCGGTCGGCTCGTTGATGATGCGCTTGACCTCAAGGCCGGCGATCTTGCCGGCGTCCTTGGTCGCCTGACGCTGCGAGTCGTTGAAGTAGGCCGGCACGGTGATGACCGCCTCGGTGACCGCCTCGCCCAGATAGTCCTCGGCGGTCTTCTTCATCTTCATCAAGACGCGAGCAGAGACCTCCGGCGGCGCCATCTTCTTGCCCTTGACCTCGACCCAGGCATCGCCATTGTCGGCGGCGACGATGCTGTACGGCACCATCTTGATGTCGCGCTGCACGACATCGTCCTTGAACTTGCGACCGATCAGACGCTTGACGGCGTACAGGGTGTTGTTCGGATTGGTCACCGCCTGGCGCTTGGCGCTCTGGCCCACCAGGATCTCGTCGTCATCCTTGCTGTAGGCGACGATCGACGGCGTGGTGCGATCGCCCTCACTGTTCTCGATGACCTTGGCCTTGCCCCCCTCCATCACGGCGACGCAGGAGTTGGTGGTGCCGAGGTCGATTCCGATAATCTTGCCCATGTTCTCTCTCCAAATGTTGTGATTCGATACGGTTGCCATCCTAGATGGGGCAACCCGGGGCCGGTTTCAACCCCGCCGTGGCACGACCTCAGCTGGCCACCACCACCAGGGCCGGACGCACCAGTCGCTCGTTGAGCAGATAGCCCTTCTGCATCACCGAAAGCACCGTATTGGCCTCGCTGCCCTCGGCCGGCTGCATGGTGATCGCCTGGTGGTGCTCCGGATTGAACGGCTGACCGACCGGATCGACCTCCACCACGCCGAACTTCTCCAACGCTTGAGTCAACTGGCGCAGCGTCAGCTCCATGCCTTCGATAAAGCGGGTCACCGCCTCACCCTCATCACCCGAGGCGCCGGCGGCGCTCAGTCCCAGCTCCAGGCTGTCCTTGACCGGGAGCAGCTCCTGCACGAAACGCTCGAGCGCATACTTGTGCGCGTGCTCGACATCGCGCGCCGCCCGCTTGCGCAGATTCTCCATCTCGGCCTGCAGGCGCAACAACTGGTTCCAGTGCTCGTCCGCCTTGGCTCTGGCATCTTCCAGCAGCGGCTGGAGGTCATCGGTCTCCGGTGTCGGCTGGCCCGACGTATCTGGCCCCTCAGCGGCTTCGACCGGCTCATCGCCACGCGCTGCCTGCTCGGCCTGCTCCTGCTTTTCCTTGCTCGACATCAGCTCTCCTCTTGCTTCAGTAGGTCGTCGGTCTGCAACAGATGGGGGCTCACTGCGCCTCGTTCAAGGCCGCACCAAGCAAGCGTGCAGTAATGTCGACCATCGGGATGACTCGGTTGTAGGCCATGCGGGTCGGGCCAATGACCCCGAGCACACCGACCACCTGACCATTGACCTGGTAAGGCGCGGTGACCAAGCTGCACTCGTCCAGCAGCTCGTGGCCCACCTCCTCACCAATAAATATCTGCACGCCGTCACCGTGGATCGACTGATCCAGCAGGTGCAGCAGATCACGCTTGCGGTTGAACAGATCGAAGAGCTGGCGCAGCTTGTCGACATTCGACATCTCCGCATAGCCCATCAGATGGTGCTCACCGGCCAAGACATAGTCGTCGCGCGCAGGAGCGGCGGCGAAGGCCTTGTCGGCCATCTCGACAGCCGTGCGCATGATCCGGTCCATGTCTTCCCGAGCCCGCCGCATGTCGTGGACCAGTCGATCACGCACCTGCCACGGATCGCGACCGGCAAACTCGCTGTTGAGAAAGTTGGCCGCGCGCTGCAGCTCATCGGCCGTATAGTCGCGATCGGTGCGGATGATCCGGTTCTGCACCTCACGCTCGTTGACCACCAGGATGGCGAGCACACGGCGCTCGGAGAGGGGCAGAAATTCGACTTGGCGCAAGGTATCATGGTCACGGCGAGGCACCGAGACGACGCCGGCCAGCCGGGTGATCCCGGAGAGCAGGCTGGAGGCACTGGCCAGCAGGTGGTCGGTACTGCCATCCTCCTCCAGCGCCGTGCGCAAGCGATCGATCTCGCTGCCGCTGGGTGGCTCCCAGGTCAGCAACGAATCGACGAAGAAACGGTAACCCCGCGCCGTGGGCACCCGCCCGGCCGAGGTATGGGGTGAGCGGATGAGGCCAAGATCGCCCAAGTCTGCCATAATGTTGCGGATAGAGGCCGCCCCCAGGTTGAGCCCGGCATCGCGGGCCAGGGTGCGCGACCCGACGGGTTGACCGTCCTGAATATAGCGATCGATGAGCACCCTGAGCACATGGCGTGCCCGCTCATTGAGGACTGGATCACCCGTGGATGGAGCCTTCATGACCATACGCCGCACATGGAAGTGGATGAGGGAATCGATCTTGGCACTCTCGGCATGAGAGTGCCAGAAAGCTACCAACTCGGGGCAGCCGTGTCAACCGGCGTCCCTGACAGCATCAGCATCGGGAGTGCACAGGATGGCAGCGCATTTCACCACCGTCGGCCTGATCGGCAAGTACAACGACAGCAGCGTCTGCGACACGGTCAACCGGGTCGTCAGCCACCTGCGTGACCACGGCTGCACCCTCCTGCTCGACGAACACACCGCGGCTGCCGTCGGCCATCTGGAAGGCGTCGAGGTCGCCAGTCGCCACCGCATTGGCGAAGAGGCCGATCTAGTGGTAGTGATCGGTGGTGACGGCACGCTACTCAATGCCGCCCGCAGTCTGGCCGACTTCGACCTGCCCCTGCTCGGCGTCAACCTTGGCCGGCTCGGCTTTCTGGTCGATATCTCTCCCGCCCGCCTGGAACAGAGCCTGAGTGAGATCTTTGCCGGCCACTACCATGAGGAGCAGCGCACCCTGCTCCATGCCCGCGTGGTGCGCGGCGGCGAGGTGCTCAGCGACAGCTACGCCTTCAACGACGTGGTGGTGCACAAGTGGGAAGCGGCACGGATGATCGCGGTGGAGACCTCGATCGACGGCGTCTACCTGAACAGCACCCACGCCGACGGTCTGATTGTGGCCACCCCGACCGGCTCAACCGCCTACGCCCTCTCCGGCGGCGGTCCGATCCTCCATCCGACCATGGATGCGGTGGTGCTGGTACCGATCTGTCCGCACACCATGAGCAACCGGCCAATCGTGGTACCGGGCAGCAGCCAGATCCAGATCGTGGTCAACCCAGGCGGCAACGACAACGCCCAGGCCACCTGCGACGGCCAGATCAGCCTCGCCCTGAGCGCCGGTGACCATATCCTGGTCGAGCGCGCCCAACGGCCGGTGCGCCTGATCCATCCGGTCGGCCACGACCACTTCGCCGTGCTGCGCGCCAAACTGCACTGGGGTCGACGTCTGACCGATGCTTGACCATCTGCATATCCGCAACTTTGTCATCGTCGACGAGCTGGAGCTGACCTTCGGCGCCGGCATGACCGCCCTCACCGGCGAGACCGGTGCCGGCAAGTCGATCCTGCTCGATGCGATCGGTCTGGCCCTGGGTGACCGGGCCGACAGCGGCATGGTGCGCCAGGGCTGCGACCGGGCCGAGGTCAGCGCCGACTTTCACATCGCCGCGCTACCCACGGTACTGGCATGGCTACGCGAACGCGAACTCGACGACGGTGAGCGCTGCCTGATCCGCCGCACCGTCTCTGCCGACGGCCGCTCGCGCGGCTACATCAACGGCCAACCGCAGCCACTGACCGCGCTGCGCGAGCTGGGCGAGCGGCTGGTCGACCTGCATGGCCAGCATGAGCATCAGTCACTGCTGCGCCCCCAGGCACAACGGGAGCTGCTCGACGCCTTCGGCGGCCTGAGCCAGGCTGCCGCCGAGCTCGCCGCCACCCAGCGCCAGTGGCGCCGACTCAGTGATGAACTGCAGCGGCTGGAGCAGGCGCAGCACGATCGGGAGGCACGCCTCGACCTGCTGCGCTTCCACGTCACCGAATTGAGTGCGCTCGACCTGCAGCACGACGAACTCGAGCAGCTCGAGGCAGAACACTGCCGCCTGGCCAACGCCGGACGACTCATTCAGGGCTGCGAACAGCTGCTGCTGCTACTCGATGAAGGCGAGGAGGTCGCCGCCAGCCAGCTGATCGGTCGCGCAGCCAGTGAGTGCGCCGCGCTGGCCGAATTGGACGAGCGCCTTGGCGCGCTGCCGGATCTACTCAACGGCGCCCTGATCCAGATGGAAGAGGCCGTCTCCGGCCTGCGCCGCTACCTGGGCGGACAGGAGCTCGACCCAACCCGGCTGCACGAGGTCGAACAGCGCCTGAGCGAAATCCACGATCTGGCCCGCAAACACCGGGTCGAACCACAACACCTGCCTGACCTGCTGACCACGCTGCAACAGGAGCTCGACCAGCTCGACGCCGCCGATGAACAGCTGGAGTCGCTGCGCCAGGCCATCGTGCAACACCACCAGGACTATCTGGTCCAGGCCGAGCGGCTGAGCGCGGGACGCCGGGAGGCGGCAGCCCGCCTGACCGAACAGGTTACCGAACAGATGCAGGGGCTGGGCATGGCCGGCGGACGCATCGAGATCGCCCTGCACCCACGCGACCCCGCTGACGGACTGCCACCACACGGCCTGGAGAGTGTCGAATTCCTGGTTGCCGCCAACCCTGGCCAGCCGCCCCGCCCGCTGAACAAGGTCGCCTCCGGCGGCGAACTCTCACGCATCAGTCTGGCGATCCAGGTCTGTTCCGCCGGGCAGGCGCTGCTGCCCACCCTGATCTTCGACGAGGTCGATGTCGGCATTGGCGGCGGCGTGGCTGAAATCGTCGGACGCCAACTACACGCCCTCGGCGGCAGCGAGCGGCAGGTTCTCTGCGTCACCCACCTGCCTCAGGTCGCGGCCCAGGCCGACCACCACCTACAGGTCAGCAAGCGACAGAGCGCCGACAGCACCTGCACCACCATCGTGGCACTCGAGCCGAGCGCCCGAGTCGACGAGATCGCCCGAATGCTCGGCGGCGTCGAGATCACCGAACAGAGCCGAGCCCACGCCCGAGAGATGCTGGCAGTCGATCCGACCGGCTCCTAGCGCCGCCTTTCGGCCTGCGCCTTCTGGCAGTCGGGACAGATCCCGAAGATATAGAGGCTGTGGTCGGTCATGTCGTAGCCGTACTGGCTGGCAATGGCGTGCTGGCGCTTTTCGATCGTCTCATCAAAAAACTCGGTCACCTTGCCGCAGCGGGTACAGACCATATGGTCGTGGTGGTCGCCCTGATCGATCTCGTAGACCGCGTGGCCGCCATCGAAGTTGTGGCGCGTGATCAGGCCGGCACTCTCGAACTGGGTCAGGACGCGATAGATGGTGGCGATGCCGACTTCCTCGCCCGCCTCGAGCAGCGCCCGATAGACATCCTCGGCGCTCATGTGGCGCTGCGAATTCTCCTCCAGCAACTGCAGGATACGCATGCGCGGCAGGGTCGCTTTCAGTCCCGCCTTTCTCAGATCACTACTGGACACCTGCCACTCTCCTTCTGATTCCGTCCCAGTGCCGGATAGGCTATCATGGGCCGACCGCCCACAAAGGACAAGGCCGGAATGACGATCTCACTCACGCTCAGAGCGATTGCAATCCTTCTTCTGCTCAGCGCTGCCACCACCGGCTGCGCCATCTACAAGCCGGAGATTATCCAGGGCAATGTGGTCAATCAGACGATGATCGACCAATTGCGCCCTGGCATGACCCGCGAACAGGTACGCTTCATCATGGGCACGCCGCAGCTGGCCGACCCGTTCCGCAGCGACCGCTGGGACTACGTCGCCTTCTCCCACAACAGCCCGCGCGAACGCAGCCATTACACCGTCAGCCTCTTCTTCGAGGACGACCGGCTGAGCCATATCGAGAGTCGCGACTGAGGCCGCCGTTCACACGGCCTCACCCGCCTCCTCGCTCCCGCCGCCGCCCTTCTTCATCGCCTTGCCCTGCGCGGCGCGCTGTCGGCGCACCTCCTTGGGGTCGGCGATCAAGGGGCGGTAGATCTCGACCCGGTCACCGGCACGCAGCGGCTGGTCACGCTTGGCCAGACGGCCGAAAATACCGGTCTTGGCCGTAGCCAAGTCGATCTCGGGATACTGCGCCAAAATTCCCGAGGCCACCACCGCCTGCTCCAGCGTGGTGCCCGGCTCGACCACCAGAGCGATGATCGACTGGCGCTCCGGCAAGGCGTAGGCGACCTCCACACTGAACGAATCAGCCGATTTCGCGCTTTCCATAGACCTCCACCGCCCGTCGGGTAAAACCATCGACCATGGTATTGGCGATCTGTGAGAAGACCGCACCGAGTGTCATGCTGACCAAGGGACCGGCAAAGTCGAATTCCAGATCGAGGGTGATTCGGCACGCCTGATCCGCCACCGGCTCGAAACGCCAGAAGCCTTCCAGCCGGCGAAACGGCCCCTCCACCAACCGCACCTCGATCATCTTGTCCGGCTGCAACCGATTCTGCGTGGTGAACGAACGACTCAACGCACCGTAGCGAATGTCGATCGTGGCGCGCACCGTATCGGCATCCCGCTCATGCTCGCGGGCACCACCGCACCACGGCAGAAACGCCGGATACTGCTCGATCGCGTCCACCAGGGCATACATCTCGCCCGAGGTGTATGGGACCAACGCGCTGCGGCGCACATGGGCCATCGGTTCAGATCACTCCCATCACATGCAGAACAACCAACCCGATACCAAGGGGTGCCAGGTAGCGCACCACCAGCCGCCAGGCCCGGTAGGCGATACCGTCGCCGACGCCAAGCTCGTCGCGCGTCGCCTCGCGCTGCATCAGCCAGCCGGCAAAGATGGCGATCAACAGCCCACCGAGCGGCAGCAGGATGTTCGATGTCAGGAAATCGAGGACACCGAAGAAGGTCTGTCCCATGAACGTGTGATCCTGCCACAGATTGAACGAGAGCACCGTACCGATACCGAGCAGCCAGGCCAGCCCCCCGCACAGCCCGGCTGCCAACGGACGGCTGAGACGGGTATTCTCTTCCATCCACGCCGTCACTGGCTCGATCAGCGAGATCGCCGAGGTCCACGCCGCGAAGACCAGCAAAATAAAGAAGAGGGTGCCAAACAGGGTACCCCCTGGCATGCTGCCAAAGGCGACCGGCAGCGTCATGAAGATCAGCCCCGGCCCTTCAGCCGGCGACATCCCCTGCGAGAAGACGATCGGGAAGATCGCCAGGCCGGCCAGCAGGGCGACCACGGTATCCATCACCCCAACGGTAACGACCGTCTTCGGTATCGAGGCACTTTGCGGCAGGTAGGAGCCGTAGACCATGATCGCCCCCATCCCAAGACTCAAGGTAAAGAAGGCGTGACCCATCGCCACCAGCACCGCCGTGGTGGTGAGCTTGCTGAAGTCGGGGGTGAACATGAAGGTAATGGCCTGGGGAAAACCGCCTGAAGCCAGTCCGTAGCCGACCAGCAACAGCAGCAGCACCAGCAACAGCGGCATCAGGATGGTCACCGCGCGCTCCAGCCCACTGAGCACCCCACGTGCCACCACAAAGATCGTCATACCCATGAAGACGGTATGCCACAGCATCAACTGATCCGGGCTGGCCAGCAGATCGGTAAACAGCGCGCCGGCCAGCTCACTGTCGGCCCCGGAGAAGACCCCACTCTGCATCTGGAAGACGTAGGCCAGCGCCCAACCGGCAACCACGCTATAGAAGGAGAGAATCAGAAATCCTGCCACGATCCCCATCCAGCCGATCAGACGCCAGTGGCGGCTCATCCCACCCTCGACTGCCAGCCGTGCCAGCGCCCCTACCGGGCTGCGCCGACCGCGCCGACCGATCAGCACCTCCGCGGTCATGATCGGAATACCGATCAGGGCGATACAGAGCAGATAGACCAGGACGAAGGCACCGCCGCCGTACTCACCGGCGATATAGGGAAACTTCCAGATATTGCCCAGCCCCACGGCCGAACCCGTCGCGGCCAGAATAAAGGCCCAGCGCGACGACCACTGAACATGAACTGCATCGCGTCCGCTCATCCGCTCTCCCCCGAGGCGCTCCATCGGTGCTGACACTGCCACCGAACGCGCGCATGAAATCGGTGCATGCGGGTATAATACCGAGTATGAGCAGCAAGAACAAAAAGAAGACCCCACCCGGCACCATCGCCGTCAACCGGCGCGCACGTCACGACTACCACATCGAAGAACGCTTCGAGGCCGGTCTGTCGCTACAAGGCTGGGAGGTCAAGAGCCTGCGTGAAGGCCGCGTGCAACTCAACGAGAGCCACGTCCTGATCAAGAACGGCGAAGCGTGGCTCTTCGGCGCCTTGATCACACCGCTCAACAGCGCCTGCACCCACGTCGTCGCCGACCCCACCCGATCACGCAAACTGCTGCTCCACCGCAGCGAACTCAACCGCCTGATCGGCCAGGTCGAGCGCAAGGGCTTCACCCTGATCCCCCTCTCCCTCTTCTGGAAAGGCGGCAAGATCAAGGCCGACATCGCCCTGGCCAAGGGCAAACAGGAACATGACAAGCGCGCAGCCGAAAAGGATCGCGACTGGCAGCGCGAAAAGGCGCGTATCCTGCGCAAGGGCTAATTTTCATATACCCGGAACTCTCCGGCACGGTATACTGTCTACTTAAGGAAGCGTTGAACAAGCTCAACGGGGGCGACCTGGCTTCGACGGGGGTCGTGAAACCGGAGGGGCATGCCGAGGCGCAGATGACCTCGTAAATCCAGCTGCAAACAATATAGTTGCCAACGACGACAACTACGCACTGGCTGCTTAATCCAGCCAGCCTCTGACCGGGCCGTGCCTGTGCGCCCGGGGTAGGGAAACCTGCCACTCAGAGGTCATCGAACACAGGATCGTACTGCGGATCGTCCGGCTCCGTAGTCCTAAAACCCACGGACTCGCCCACCGCGCATCCTGTCAGTCGGAGGCCGGGCGGCTAAATCAAATGACCTGACTAAGCATGTAGTCCCAATGGCGGAGCACTTTCGGACGCGGGTTCGATTCCCGCCGCCTC
The DNA here is from genome assembly GCA_007128895.1 of Gammaproteobacteria bacterium. Classification (GTDB taxonomy): domain Bacteria; phylum Pseudomonadota; class Gammaproteobacteria; order SKWO01; family SKWO01; genus SKWO01. Next base: position 1,838 of record SKWO01000032.1, on the reverse strand, counting down.
CACCACCTACCTTTCCAAAGCAGTCCAAAGGGGCCAACAAAGGCCCCTTTTTTCATTGAGTTACAACCCAATCCTGTCCAGCCCGATCCAGCCCTGTCCAACAAAATCCGGGGTCAGTTGTTGGTATATTTGTTGGTACGGAGCTATGTTAAGCTACTCCGTACCAACAAAACACTCGAAAACGGTGCGATCTCAGGAGCTTGTGATGCGTGCACTGTGCAAACTGAAGGCCATCGAGGTCAAGAACGCTGCCTACCAGGGCAAGACACTGAAACTTTCTGATGGCGGCGGACTGCTGCTACTGGTCAACGAACACGGTCGCTATTGGCGATACAGGTACCGCCATGCCGGCAAACAAAAGGAGCTGGCACTGGGCCGCTACCCTGAGGTCTCACTGGCTGAGGCGCGCACCCGTCACGGAGAAGCGCGCAAGCTGGTCGAGCAGGGCATCGATCCGGTCAAGCACCGACAAGCCAGAAGAGAGGCCACCGAGCAGGCGGCCACAAACACCTTTGAGGTGATAGCACGGGAGTGGTGGCAGGACGTCCACCAGCACGCCGTGACTGCGTCGCATGCTGGCCGCAACCTGCGCCGCCTGGAACTTCACGCCTTTCCCCAGCTCGGCCGGCAACCCATCAGCGAGATCACACCACCCGAACTGCTCAAGACCCTGCGACACATCGAGGCCAGCGGCTCAATCGAGACGGCGCACCGCGTCAAAACGCTCTGCAGCCAGGTCTTTCGCTTCGCCATTGCCACCGGCAGAGGCGAGCGTGATCCGGCCCAGGATCTTCAGGGGCTGCTCAAACCGACACAAACAAGGCACCACCCCGCGATTACCGACCCCAAAGAGATCGGGCAACTCCTACGGACACTGGATTGCTACCAGGGCCATCCGGTCACCCGTTACGCCCTTCAGCTTGCGCCGCTGGTTTTCGTCCGGCCATTTGAGCTGCGCACGATGCGATGGGCCGCACTCGACCTCGAGACCGGCGAGTGGGAGTACACCCCCAGCAAGAACGGGCAACCCATGATCACTCCACTGCCGCGCCAGGCCCTCAGCATTCTGCGTGAAATCGAATGTCTGACGGGGCGCGGAACTTACGTCTTCCCCGGCGCGCGTGATCAAAATCGCCCGATGTCGGAGAACACGGTCCGAGCCGCCCTTGTCAGACTCGGATACATCGACCAAATGAGCGGCCACGGCTTTCGTGCCACGGCGCGAACACTACTGGTCGAACGACTGGACTATCCTATCGAGGTTGTCGAGATGCAGCTCGCGCACGCAGTAAGAGACCCGAACGGAAGAGCGTACAACCGGACAACTTACCTGGCTCAGCGCCGCGAGATGCTACAGCGCTGGGCCGACTATCTGGATGAACTACGCTCAGATGCAGGGCACCCCTGACCAAGCAACCACCCGACAGGAGGGGACCATGAACTGGTTCACAAACTGGCTTTTTGGCAACGCTGGGTCGAGCACGACCCCAACCACAATGGCCACGGAGGATTCGATTACCCACATCAACCCAGCTACCGGCCTGCCAATGATCGGCGGCCTCGGCGGGGTGGACAGCATGGGTAATCCTTATGGGACAGACCTGCATAGCCACCACGATATGAATCACGATGACGGCGGTCTTGGCATGAGTTCATTGATCGACAGCGACCCGTTCGATAGCAACGATCCTTTCAATTGAACAGCGAACAAAAAGTCTGAAAAAATCGACCTATTGCAAGCATGAGCAGAAATGCCAGCCCAACCATCAAACCATTCAACAATGTGGAATCATACTGTTAATCAACCCTGACCGCTGAATAATCAGCACCTGAATCAG
>SKWO01000045.1 GCA_007128895.1 Gammaproteobacteria bacterium | reverse complement strand
GGCCTCGCTCGGCAGCTGGCATAGCAGATGGCGCAGGCGGCGGGCTTGGGGGAAGGTGGCCGCGCCGCCGAAGCCGAGCAGGAAGCCGAGTTCGATGTACTGCTGCGCCTGCTGCAGGCTGCCGTTGAAGGCGTGGGCGATGCCGCCGCGCAGGCCGGCGCGGCGCAGCCGCTTGAGTACCTCGTCGTGCGCCTTGCGCACGTGCAGCAGTACCGGTAGATCGGCATCACGGGCGATCGCCAGCTGCGCCTCGAAGAGGGCGATCTGACGTTCACGGTCGACCCCCTCGCCCCCTATGTCAGGATAGAAGTCGAGGCCGATCTCACCGATGGCGACCACCGGCTGTTCGGCCAGCAGCCGCTCCAGCCGGTCGAGGTCATCGTCGCCATGCTGTGCGGTAAAGAGCGGGTGGAGGCCGGGCGCGGGGTGGAGGCACGGCGTGTGTCGGCAGAGGTCGAGCAGGCGCGGCCAGCTGGCCGCCTCGACGCCGGGAACGATGATCGCCGCGACGCCGCCCGCGACCGCCTGCTCGAGAACGGTCGTGCGGTCGGCGTCGAAGGCGGGAAAATCGAGGTGGCAGTGGCTGTCGATCAACAGCGCCATCGATCAGAAAGCGGTGGCCTCGGTCGCGATCCGCTCCAGCAGCGCCTCGACCCGTGCCATCGCCTCGCGAGTGGCCGTGCTGGCCTCTGCGCCAACGGTCGGGCGGCGGTAGGAGACGTGGATGGTGCCGGGCTGGTCAATCAGCTCATAGACGGCGATGACATAGGGGCAATAGGTGATGTTGTGCGGGTCGGCCTCCATCATCGCGCGCGAGATCACCGCCGAGCAGAATTCGACCGCTTCGGCGTGGCGATAGATCGGTTTGGCGTCTGGCATCTCCAGCGCGGTGCGCTCGAGCATGCTGCCGATGTGGGCAACGGTGTTGATCACCAGCCCTTGGTCGGTGATGGCCATGTCGACGAATTCACGCACCTCGCGAAAGTCGCCCTCGGTGGTGTGGATGACGATGGTGCCGGCGTGGGCGACGCCCGACAGCCACAGGGCGACAGAGAGGATGAGGAAGTGCTTCATGCCGGATGCTCCTTGGTGATTATTGTTTTGTTGGTAAATATTAGACCACGGCCTCAGCCGGTGGTTCGAATCCACCACAGGCGCGCGCGCAGCCACCAGCCAGTCGTGTAGCCGACCGTGCGGTAGCGGATGGCGCCGTGGCCGTCGATGATCAGCAGGGTCGGCACGCCACGGGCGCCGAAGCGGCGTGACAGGGCGCCGTCGAGATCGGCGATGGTGGCGAAGGCCAGTCCGCGTTCGTCCAGGTAGTCGGCGACCTCGCCGGGTCCCCCTGACTGCATGGCGATGGTGAGAACGGGATGGTTGCGGGCCAGTCGGTCGATGGCCGGATTCTCCAGCCGGCAGACGTGGCACCAGGTGGCCCAGATGTAGAGCAGCAACGGCTCGCCGGCGTAGTCGGCCAAGGCGACCGGTGTGCCGTCGAGCAGTTCGGCCTGGAATACGGGCGCTTCGCCGCTGGCCACATCACGCGCCATCCAGCCGCGCACGGCCACGACGATGAGGACGATGACCAGCAGTTCGAGCGCAAGGCGGGCGGCACGGCGCCGGTACCACGGGGTGTTGGGGGTCGGATCCATGGCGCCATGATGCCACAGAGCGACGGCGCTTTCCCCCTGCGGCAAGCGCGGTGGGGTCATGTTAGAATGGCCCGTCAGATTTCGAGTCGAAGGGAGAGCGAAGGCGATGCAGATGACCGAGGCAATCGGTGCGGTGATCGAGCGGCGCGACCTGGTCGCGGACGAGATGGCGTCGGTGATGCGCGCGATCATGACCGGTGAGGCGACCCCTGCTCAGATCGGGGGCTTTCTGGTCGGTCTGCGCATGAAGGGCGAGACGGTCGAGGAGATCGCCGCGGCGGCGCAGGTCATGCGTGGCTTGGCAACCCGGATCGAACTCGACCTGCCCCACCTGGTCGACACCTGCGGCACCGGCGGTGACGGTGCCGGCCTGTTCAATGTCTCCACCGCGAGCGCCTTTGTCGTCGCGGCGGCCGGCGGCCATGTGGCCAAGCACGGTAACCGCTCGGTCTCCAGCCGCAGCGGCAGCGCCGATGTGCTGGAGGCGGCCGGGGTCAACCTCGATCTGCCGCCGGAGCGGGTGGCGCAGGCGGTCGCCGAGATCGGTGTCGGCTTTCTCTTTGCCCCCAAACACCACGGTGCCATGAAGCATGCCATCGGGCCGCGCCGCGAGATGGGGGTGCGCACCCTGTTCAACCTGCTCGGTCCGCTGACCAACCCGGCCGGCGCGCCGAACCAGGTTCTTGGCGTCTTCAGCGCGCAGTGGCTGGAGCCGATGGCTCAGGTGCTGGGGCGGCTGGGCAGCCGCCATGTGCTGGTGGTCCATGCCGAGGACGGCCTCGACGAGATATCCATCGCTGCGCCGACCCGGGTGGCCGAACTGCGCGATGGCCAGGTCACTACCTACACCCTTACGCCGGAGCAGTTCGGCCTCGCCCGTGGTCCGCTGGACCCGCTGGTGGTCAGTGATGCCGCCGAGTCGCTTGTCCTGCTGCGTGCGGCGCTGGGGGGCGAGCCGGGGCCGGCGGCCGACATCATTGCGCTCAATGCCGGTGCCGCGCTCTACGTGGCCGGGCTGGCCGAGCGTATCGAAGCCGGCGTGATCCAGGCGCGTGAGGTGCTTGCTTCCGGTGCCGCGCTGGGCCGGCTTGAGGCCCTGGCCACCTTTTCTCATCCGGGGTGACGAAGCCGCGGGTGGCCGCTGCGCCGCCCGCTTCGCCCCCGCCCATACCCACCACCGACTTAAGGAGAACTTCATGCCTGCACTGATCTGCGGTTCGATCGCCTTCGATACCATCATGGTCTTCCCCGACCGCTTCAAGCACCATATCCTGCCGGACAAGGTGCACATGCTCAACGTCTCCTTTCTGGTGCCCGACATGCGGCGTGAGTTCGGTGGTTGTGCCGGCAACATCGCCTACAATCTGAAGCTGCTCGGTGGTGAGCCGGTGCCGATGGCCACGGTCGGTCGCGACTACGACCCGTATGCCGACTGGTTCGATCAGTGCGGCATCAGCCAGAAGCACATCAAGACCTTCGACAACCTCTACACGGGTCAGGCCTATATCACCACCGATCAGGACGATAACCAGATCACCGCCTTTCACCCCGGTGCCATGAGCCTGGCGCACGAGAACCACGTCGCCGATGCCGAGGGGATCACCATCGGCATCGTCTCGCCGGACGGTCGTGACGGCATGATCCAGCACGCCGAGGAGTTCCTCGAGGCCGGCATCCCATTCATCTTCGATCCGGGCCAGGGCATGCCGATGTTCAACGGCGATGACCTGCTGCGCTTTGCCGAGCAGGCGACCTGGATCACCCTGAACGACTACGAGGCGCAGCTGTATGAGGAGCGCACCGGCAAGTCGGCGCATGAGCTGGCCGAGCTGGTCGAGGCGCTGATCATCACCCGCGGTGGCGAGGGCTCGCTGATCTATACCGCCGACGGTCGGCTCGATATCCCGGCGGTCGAGGCGCGTGCGATCAGTGATCCGACCGGCTGCGGCGACGCCTACCGGGCCGGGCTGCTCTATGGGCTGGAGAAGGGCTTCGACTGGGAGACCACCGGGCGTATCGCCTCGCTGATGGGGGCGATCAAGATCGAGCACCACGGCACCCAGAACCACCGCTTCACCCTGGAGGACTTCCTCGTGCGTTTTGAGGCGGCGTTCGGTTATCGCTTCGGGTAACCGTGCCGTCATCCGGGGTGGGTAGTATCCTGTTGGGCTTTATTTTGTACTGAAAGAGACTGCGCAACCATGAACATCACTGTCGTTGGTACCGGCTACGTCGGCCTGGTCACCGGAACCTGCTTTGCCGAGATGGGCAACAACGTCACCTGCGTCGATACCGATCAGGGCAAGATTGAGGGGTTGATGAACGGCGTCCTGCCGATCTACGAGCCGGGGCTGGATGAGATGGTGGCGAGCAACTTCGCCGAGGGACGGCTGCGCTTCACCACCTGTCTGCCTGAGGCGATGGCCGACTCCAGCATCTTCTTCATCGCCGTCGGTACCCCGCCCGGCGAGGACGGTTCGGCCGACCTGCAGTACGTGCTGGCCGTGGCGCGCGAGATCGGTCAGCACCTGAACGGTTACGCCGTGGTGGTGGATAAGTCGACCGTACCGGTCGGTGCCGCCGACAAGGTGCGCGAGACGATTCGCCAAGAGCTGGAGAAGCGCGGCGTCGACCACCCGTTCGATGTCGTCAGCAACCCGGAGTTTCTCAAGGAGGGGGCGGCGATCGAGGACTTCATGCGCCCTGACCGCGTGGTGGTCGGCACCGACAGCGACCGCGCAGCCGAGATCATGCACGAACTCTACGCCGCCTTTACCCGCAGCCACGACCGTCTGATCTTCATGGGGGTGCGCGACGCCGAGATGACCAAGTACGTGGCCAACTCGATGCTGGCAACCAAGATCAGCTTCATGAACGAGATGGCCAACCTGTGTGAACGCATGGGGGTCGACGTCGAGCACGTCCGCGTCGGCATCGGCTCCGACAGCCGCATCGGCTACTCCTTCATCTACCCGGGCTGCGGCTACGGCGGCTCCTGCTTCCCGAAGGACGTCAAGGCGCTGATCCGTATGGCCGAGCAGCACGACTTCGAGCCCAAGGTGCTGCACGCCGTCGAGGCGCGCAACGAGCAGCAGAAGCACCTGCTCTTCGAGAAGGTCACCGCCCGCTTTGGCAGCGACCTCTCCGGTCTGCACTTCGCCCTCTGGGGGCTCGCCTTCAAGCCAGGCACCGATGACATGCGCGAAGCGCCGTCCAAAGTGTTGCTGGCCAGCCTGATTGCCGCCGGCGCCACGGTGACCGCCTACGACCCGGTGGCGATGGAGGTGGCGCAGGATGAACTGCCTCGCGCCTGGTTCGACAGCGGCCAGCTGACCTTGGTCGACCACCAGTACGACGCCCTGCACAATGCCGACGCGATGCTTCTGGTTACCGAGTGGAAGCCGTTCCGTCACCCCGACTTCGCCGCCATGAAGCGGCTGATGCGCCAGCCGGTCGTCTTCGACGGGCGCAACCAGTACGACCCGCAGGCGATGCGCCGTGAAGGCTTCGACTACCAGGGGATCGGGCGCCGCTAGCTCTCGAGGAAGCGGCCAAGCTGTCTGGCTGTCGCGGCCATCTTCCTGTCTAGCGTGGCCAAGGGCAGGTGTTCGTGCAGCGCCAAGTGGAGGTAGGCTGCATCGTAGAGGGTCAGTGCGTGCTCATGGGCGAAGGCCAGCAGCGCTGAGTCATCGATCCTGGGTGAGCGGACCTGGGTGGTGATGTTCAGCCGCTTCAGTGAGGTCAGGATCGCCGTGACGTTGTCCAGTTCGATACGGCCCTTGCGCACCGCAGTCAGCAGGACATTCATTACCTCAAGATGCCAGATGGTTGGAACGATTGCCTGCTGCGTAGTGAGCAGCTCCAGTACCCGATCGGCGTAGCCGTCATCTTCATCCGGCATGAACCAGGCGAGGGTGACCGAGCAGTCGAGGACGAACATCAGCGCTGGCCGTTGCGGCGATACGCGTCGGCCTCGGCCCTACTCAGCGGGAGGGTGCGCAGTGCTCTGACGGCGGCTACTGCCTCGTGCGGGTCGTGCAGATCCTCGCGATAGGGGATGATCTTGGCGATCACCTTTCTGTGGCGCGTGACCAGCACCTCCTGTCCTTGCTCGATTTCGCGCAGGACACCGGAGAAGTGGGTCTTCACCTCGTTGGACTGCATGGTCAGCATCGTCTCGTTACCTTGATCTATTTTTAGACCAGTCTATACCGGTTGAAATGGTTTGAGAAGGCGCTTTACTTCTTCAGCATCGCCTTCAGGTGGGCGAGGTGGGCGCGGCCGCGTTCGCGTGAGCGGGCCTCGTCGACCGGTTCGCCGCCGCCTTCGCGCTGCAGTTCGTCACCCGGCAGCTCGTCGAGGAAGCGGCTCGGTGTGCACTCGACCAGCTCGCCGGCGCGTTTGCGCCGCCGTGCCCAGGTCAGGGTCAGGCTGCGCTGGGCGCGGGTGATGCCGACGTAGGCGAGACGGCGCTCCTCCTCCAGTGCCGTCTCCTCCAGGCTGGCGTGGTGGGGCAGCAGCTCTTCTTCGAAACCGACCAGGAAGACGTGGGGAAACTCCAGCCCCTTGGCGGCGTGTAACGTGGCCAAGGTGATGGCGTCGCCCTCTTCCTCCTGGTTACGATCGAGCAGGTCGAGCAGGGCCAGCCGTGACAGGGCGTTGGCGAGGCTGCGCGCCTCTTCATCGCGTTCGGCGGCGCGCTCCATCCAGCCGATCAGCTCCTCGACGTTCTCCATGCGGCGTGCGGCGCGGGCACTGTCGCCGCACTGCGCCTCCAGCCAGACCGCGTAGCCGCTCTCCTCCACCACGGCGCGTGCCACGGCCGCGGCCGGTTGGTCAGCGGCGCGCCGTTCCAGGCCGTCGAGCCAGTGGGCAAAATCGGCCAGTCGGGCGGCGGCGCGCTCGCCGATCTCGCCGGCCAGGCCCAGCTCGGTACAGACCCGACGCAGGCCGAGGCCGCGCTGGCGGGCCCAGGCGGTCAGCCGCTCGACCGTGGTACGGCCGATCTCGCGCCGCGGGGTGTTGACGATGCGCAGAAAGGCGGCGTCGTCATCGGGGTTGACCAGCAGGCGCAGGTAGGCGGCGATGTCCTTGACCTCGCTGGCGGCAAAGAAGGAGCTGCCGCCGCTGATGCGGTAGGCCAGCTCGTGTTCGCGCAGGGCCTTCTCGAACAGGCGCGATTGGTGGTTGCCACGGTAGAGGATGGCGAAGTCACGCAGCGGCGTGCGGTGGACAAAGCGGTGGTGCAGGATCTCGGAGGCGACCTTCTGCGCTTCGTGCTCGGCATCGTTGCAGGCCAGGACGCGTACCGGATCGCCGTGACCCACCTCGGACCAGAGCCGCTTCTCGAAGAGGTGAGGGTTGTGGGCGATCAGGGCGTTGGCGCAGCGCAGGATGCGACCGGTCGAACGGTAGTTCTGCTCCAGCTTGACCACCTTGAGTCGGGGAAAGTCATCGGCCAGTCGAGCCAGGTTGTCGGGCCGTGCGCCGCGCCATGAGTAGATTGACTGGTCGTCATCGCCCACCGCGGTCAAGGCGCCTCGCACGCCGACCAGTAGCCGTACCAGGCGGTACTGACAGAGGTTGGTATCCTGGTACTCGTCGACCAGCAGATAGCGGATCTGACCCTGCCAGCGTTCCAGCAATGCCGGGTCGCGCTCGAGCAGACGCACCGGCAGGGTGATCAGGTCGTCGAAGTCGACCGCGTTGAAGGCGGCCAGGTGTGCCTCGTACTCACCAAAGAGGGCGAGGGCGAGCTGGTCGATCGGGCCGTCGACGACCTCGGCGGCGCTCACCGGGTCGAGCAGCGCATTCTTCCAGCTCGAGAGGCGGCTGCGCACCGACTCGATCAGGCCGCGGTCGACCTCGCCGTGCTCCTGACGCAGCAGATCGCGCACCACGCCGGCACTGTCGTCGGCATCGAAGATCGAGAAGCCGGGGCGCCGCCCGGCCGCTGCCGTTTCCCGGCGGATGATCTCGAGACCCAGGGCGTGAAAGGTCGAGACGCGCAGGCCGCGTGCCCCTTGGGGCAGCAGCCGACCGACCCGCTCGCGCATCTCACGCGCCGCCTTGTTGGTGAAGGTGACGGCGCAGATGTGGCGTGGTGAGAGGCCGCACGCCTCGATCAGCCAGGCGATCTTGCGGGTGATGACACGGGTCTTGCCACTGCCGGCGCCGGCCAGTACCAGCAGGGGGCCGTCGATGTGGCGCACCGCCTCACGTTGCGCGGGGTTGAGGTCGTTCATTGGGATATTGTACTGCAGCACGCGACGGGTGCCGATTTGGAGAAACGGCCGATCGGTGGTAGGGTAAAAAAGATGAATCAAAGCAAGAAACTTCGCATCAACGGCGACCGTCTGCGCGAAGAGATCACTACCCTGGCCTCGATCGGGCGCGATCAGGACCACGGCATCAACCGGATGGCCTTCAGCGAAGGCGACCGCGCTGCCCGCGAGTGGCTGCAGCGGCGTATCGAAGCCTCCGGCCTTGAGTTCCATCAGGATGGTGCGGCCAACCTCTATGGCCGTCTCGGCTGGGATGGCACCACCCCCAGCGTGCTGACCGGCTCGCATATCGACACCGTGCCCGGTGGTGGCCACCTCGACGGGGCGCTCGGTGTGCTGGCCGGGCTGGAGGTGCTGCGTACCATTGCCGAGTCCGGGGTGCGTTGCAAGCGACCCCTTGAGGTCGCCGCCTTCAGCGACGAGGAGGGCCGCTTCGGCGGCATGTTCGGCTCGCAGGCGCTGGCCGGGCTGATCACGCCGGAGACGATCTACAACTCGGTCGATCTGAACGGCGTTACCCTGCTCGATGCCATGGCCGGTCTCGGTCTCGATGCGCTGGACGCGCTGCGTGCCCGTCGTCGCCCGGAGTCGCTCCACGCCTCGGTCGAGCTGCATATCGAGCAGGGCCCGGTGCTGGATCGGGAGCGGGTGGCGGTCGGCGTGGTCGAGGCGATCACCGGCCTGTTCAAATGGGGTGTGCGCCTGATTGGGGTGCCCAACCACGCCGGCACCACGCCGATGGCAATGCGGCGCGACGCCCTGCAAGGGTTGGCCGAGTTCGCTGGCCAGATCGACCGCATCCTGGAAGAGCATGGCTCGGAGAGCAGCGTGGCCACCATCGGCCGGGTCGAACTGCACCCGGGGGCGCCCAACACGGTGCCGGGACAGGTCGACTTCTCGCTGGACGTGCGCGATCCCGATCCACGCATCCTCGATGAGCTGTTCGACGCCTTTCGTCGCGCCCTCTCGGCGATCGGTCGCCGCCGCGACCTGATGTTCGAGTTCGATGTGCTGAGCGAGATCGAGCCGACCCAGTGCGATCCTGCCGTGGTGGAGCGGATCGCCGCCACCGCCGATGAGCTGGCCATCGAGACTCGGCGCATGGTCAGCGGTGCGGCCCATGATACCCAGAGCCTTGCCCGTGTCACGCGTGCCGCGATGATCTTCGTGCCCAGCAAGGAGGGGCGCAGCCACTCGATCGCCGAGTGGACCGACTGGGAGGATATCGAGACCGGCGCCAACCTTCTTTTACAAACCCTGCTGAGGCTCGCCAATGAGTGAAGAGCAACTTGATCCTGAATTCCTCGATATCGATCCGCTGAGTCCGGCGTACCGCGAGGCGGTGACCGAGAACCGCGCCCTGGTCGAATCGCTCAGTGCGCACAGTACCGCCCTGCTGGTGATCGACGTGCAGTACCTCGATGCCGCCCCGGGCTACGGTGTCTTCGCCGATGCCGACCGCTCCGGCGTTCCGCACGAGGCACAGTTGTACTACTTTGACCGTCTGCAGAGCACGGTGCTGCCCAATATTCGCCGTCTGCAGGACGCCTTCCGGGCCAAGGGTCTGGAGGTCATCCATACCCGCATCCAGTCGCTGACCCACGATGGTCGTGACCGCGGTGCCGGCCACCGCCGCCTCGGTCTGCACGCCGCCCCCGGTTCAAAGGAGGCGGAGTTCCTGCCCGAGGTGGCGCCGATCGGTGACGAGATCGTCATCAACAAGACCGCCAGTGGCGTCTTCAATGCCACAAATGTTGAATATATTCTGCGTAATCTGGGGATCACCGGCCTCTTCGTGGTCGGTGTCTATACCAATGAGTGCGTCTCCACCACGGCGCGGGACGCCTGCGACCGTGGCTTCTTCGTCACCTTGGTCGATGACGCCTGCGCCACGGTGACGCCGGAGCTGCACAGCGCGACCATCCGCACCCTGCGCGATCGTTACTGCCGCGTACTTGATACGGAGGCGGCGATCGACGAGATCAACAAGGTAGTCAAGCCATGACCCGCAACGATGAGCGACTCAATCCCATCCTGCACCACCCGGCCCAGCCGAAGGACGGCACGGCCGGTATCGAGCGTCCGCTGGCGCTGCTCGACCATATTGCCGAGGATCCGCGTCCCCTGCTCGAGCTGGTCAACCGGCCGATCGTCTCCGCACGTCAGTTCGACCGTGCCACCCTGGCCCAGATCTTCCGACTGGCGGCCCAGTTCGAGACCACCCCTTCGCTGGTTCAGGCGCCGCTCTCGGGCAAGATCCTGATCAGCGCCTTCTATGAGCCGAGTACGCGCACGCGGCTCTCCTTCGAGAGTGCTTGGCACCGCCTGGGTGGCGACATCATGTCGATCACCGACCGCGGCTCGACCGGGATCGCCAAGGGCGAGACCCTCTACGATATCGGTGAGATGTTCAATAATTACGGGGATGTCGTGGTCTTGCGCGACAATGCCGACAGTTCGGTCTACGAGATGCTCGATGGTCTGCGCATCCCGATCGTCAATGCCGGCAACGGCGTCGATGAGCACCCGACCCAGGCGCTGGCCGATCTCTACGCCATCTTCAAGTGGCGCCCGGAGCTGCTCGCCGACGAGGTGGCGCCGGAGCAGCGTATCCGCATCGGCGTGGTCGGTGTGCCCAACCGGATGCGCACCGTGCGCAGTCTGCTGCTGCTGCTGTCGCGCTACGCCCCGGCGATCGACGAGGTGGTCGTCTTCAGCCGCGACGAGGGGATCTTCGACGAGGGGCAGCGCGAGGAGCTGCAGGAGCACGGCCTGTCGATCCGCACTTGTGAGGAGCTCGAGCCCGAGCTGCCGGGGCTCGACGTGGTCTACATCAACGCCATCGCCTGGGTCGGGGACAGCTTCGAGACCCACGGTATGCATTATGCGCTCTCGGCCGCCTCGCCGCTCAAGCCGGGTGCGATCATCCTCCACCCGCTGGCGCGCGGGGACGAACTGGCGGTCGACCTCGACGCCACGCCGCACAACTGGTACTTCGCCCAGGCGCGCGGCGCGGTCTTCGTCCGCATGGCGCTGTTGACCAGTCTGGTCAACCGCATCGGTCAGGTCATGGACGCACCGGCACAAAGCCTGCTGTGAGGGGGCTTGGTTGGGGTGCTGGCCGGTCGTTGAGACACGTCACGTTTGGGTGCCCCGCCCGGCTCGGCGTAAGCCGTTGCGAGGGACGCCGTAAATACATCCATGTAGGCTCGGGCATGGACGTCCTGTCCATGCACGCCCTCGCAACGGCTTTCCCCGATCCGGGCCGAACGTGGGGTGCTGGCCGGTCGTCGCGGCCCGCCCTGGTTGGGAGTTGGCACCCATGGAGCCAGCACCAGCCGTCCCACCCGGTCTGGGGTAGGGCCTGGCGGCGGCGTACACGAACAGGATGTTCGTGTCCGAGCCCCCATGGATGGGTTCACGGCGTCCGTCGACAGGCCCTACCCCAGTCCGGACAGCACCACAACCAAAGGTCACCCGCAACGGCCTATGCCGAGTCGGGCTTGGCACTGAGCCGAATAAAGATATGGAAACTGATAGAGGAGTAGCAACATTATGTGTGGAATAGCCGGCTACATGCACGCCGACCCGGCCCGTCCGGTCGATCCCGAAACGCTGGTCGCGATGGCCGCAATCCAGTACCACCGTGGTCCAGACGGCTTCGGCTGGAAGGCGATCGACGATCGGGGCGTCGGCTTCTCCCACGCCCGCCTCTCGATCATCGACCTGGACAACGACCGCGCCCGCCAGCCCTTTCTTTCCGCCGACCAGCGGCTGCTGCTGGCCCACAACGGCGAGTTCTACGACTACCAGCGCATCCGCGCCGACCTGACCTCGCGCGGCGAGCGCTTTGCCACCAAGAGCGACTCCGAGCTGGTTCTCCACCTCTACCCGCGCCTCGGGCTGGAAAAGGCGATGCGCGAGCTGCGCGGCGAGTTCGCCTTCGCCCTCTTCGACCGCGAAGAGGATCGCCTGATGCTGGTGCGTGACCGCTTCGGCATCAAGCCGCTCTACTGGACCGAGATCAACGGCACCCTGGTCTTTGGCTCCGAGCTGAAGGTCCTCTTCGCCCACCCGGATGTCCCGCGCCGCTTCAGCGCCGAGGGGCTCTACCACCAGATGATGCAGACCATCGTCCCCGGCACCACCGCCTTTGAAGGCATCCATCAGGTGCCGCCGGGCCACATCGTCACCATCGAGCGCGCCCACGGCCGCTTCCGCATCCGTACCGACCGCTACTGGGACATGGACTTCCCCGTGCTCGGCGAGCGCGACGAGAGCCAGTCCGAAGAGCACTACATCGAGCTCGTCCGCGAGCAGCTGCTTGAGGCGGTGCGCCTGCGGCTGGAGGCCGACGTGCCGGTCGGTTGCTACCTCTCCGGCGGTATCGACTCCTGCTCCATCCTCGGCCTCGCCTCCGCCAGTCGCCAGGACCCGGTCAAGGCGTTCACCATCGGCTTTGACGACGCCGCCTACGACGAGACCGCCGTGGCACGGGAGATGGCCGAATCGGTCGGGGCCGAGCAGGACATCATGATGCTCGATGCCGGCCACCTCTACGACAACTTTGTCGAGACGCTGTGGCATACCGAGCGCACCATCTACAACACCCTCGGTGTGGCCAAGCTGCTGATGAGCCGGCACGTGCGCGATGTCGGCTACAAGGTGGTGGTGACCGGCGAGGGCTCGGATGAGCTCTTTGCCGGCTACCCCGCCTTCCGCCGCGACATGTTCCTGCACGGCCTCGACCACCTCTCGCCGGCCGAGCGCGCCGGCTGGGAGCAGCTGCTGGCCGAGAGCAACAAGCTCTTCAAGGGAGCGATGCTGGCCGAGGATGAGCTGCACGACCCCTTCCTCGATACCGTCTGCGGCTTCACCCCGAGCAGCCTGCAGCCGTGGCTGCGCGCCGGTGAGCGGGTGCCCGACCTGCTCGCCCCGGCGATGCGCGAACAGGTCGAGGGCTATCGCCCCGGTCAGGCCATCGCCGATGCGCTCGACGCTGACATGGTGCGCGACCGCCATCCGCTGGATGTCGCCCAGTACGTCTGGATCAAGACCATGCTCGAAGGGCAGATCCTCACCTGGGGCGGCGACCGCGTCGACATGGCCAACTCGATGGAGGCGCGCCCCGCCTTCCTCGATCACCACTTGGCTGAGGCGGCTACCCTGCTGCCGCCGTCGATGCGCATCAAGGGGCGTACCGAGAAGTATGTGCTGCGCGAGGCGATGCGCGGCGTGTTGCCGACGGTGCTCTACGAGCGCGAGAAGTTCGCCTTCATGGCGCCGCCGGCGCATACCGATCCGAAGAAGTATGCCGCGCTCAAGGGGCTGGCCAACGAATTCCTCGACGATGCCAGCCTACGTGACGCCGGTCTGCTCGACCCGGCTGGGATCAAGGCCCTCTTCGAGCTGCATGAGGATGAGGCGACCTCGGCCGCGACTCAGGTTCAGCTCGATGCGGTGATCAACCACGCAATCGGGGTTCAGGTGCTGCACCGCCACTTCGTCGCCACCGACGTGCCGGCCCAGGCGCGGGCGCGGGCGCGTGAACTGGGTTGGCGCCCTTGATGGCGTTGACAGTGGCGTGTGATGCGCCGATACTGGCGCGTCCAAAATAAGCATAATAATGATCCAGCGAGGGGCTTTTCCGCGGAGAAGCCGAAGTGTCAAAGAGAGTGTGGATGAAAGGGGTGGTCGTCGGACTGTGGGTGCTGGCTGTTGCGCTTTCGGCGACCGCTGAGGAGCGGTTGCCTGCAGGGCAGCCACAGGCCCATTTCAGCGGTTTTGCCAGCCTCGCGCTGAGTTACGACGACAAGGCGACCGGCTACTATCGCCAGGCGCGCAAGAGCGATTTCGATCGCCACAGCGTGGTCGGTGGGCAGGGCGATTTTCGCCTTGGGTCACAGACTGGCCTGATGGTGCAACTGGTGGCGCGCGGCGACGAGCGCTGGAAGCCGACGGTGGCGTGGGCGATGTTGCGTCATGACCTGGGCAATGGTTTTACCGTGCGCGGAGGGCGTCTGCGCATGCCGCTCTTCACCTACTCCGACTTCCTCGATCTCGGTTATGCCCAGCCATGGGCCTACCCGCCAGCAGAGCTCTACGGCATGGTCCCCGTGACCAGCTACGAGGGCGTCGATCTGCTCTACGACACCATTCTGCCCAACGGTACCAGCCTGAGTCTGCAGGCTTTTGCCGGCCAGACCGATGACGAGTTTCGCTTCACGCCGGAACTGGCGGCCGACTTCTCCCTGCGCGGCTTATGGGGTGGGGTGGTCAGCTGGACCAACGATACCTGGACCCTGCGCGCCAACCACGCGCGTGCCCGGGCCAGGATGCGTGATGAGTTGGCACCGGGCTTTCTGATCGATGTCGACGAGAACGGCAGTTTCACCGGCATTGGTCTTGGTTTCGACAACGGTGACTGGCTGGTGGTGGCCGAGGCCAACCAAATCCGCGTGCCCAGCGCCCAGTATCCCGATACCGACGGTGCCTACTTGACCATCGGTCGCCGCCTAGGTAGCTGGACGCCCTACCTGACTCTGGCACGGGTGACCACGACCGACGACGACCGGCGGGCCGGCGCTCCTGGGCTGGCCCTGTTTAATTGCAGCCGCAAGGCGGCGGCCGTGGGCGCCCGCTGGGACTTTTCGCCGGGCAAGGCGCTGACCTTTGATGTCACCCACCTGCGGATCGGCTCCGGTACCCAAGGCGGTGTAGTCACCAACATCGAGGCGATGATGGCTGGCAATCCACCTCCCGTCAGCCGTGCTACCGTCTTTACCGTACGTCTGGATGCGGTCTTCTGATGGGGACGCTGTCATGAGACATATTCCGTTGCTGTTCGCGGCCCTGTTCGGCCTGATCGCCACGGCTCAGGCCGAACTGGTCGTGATTGCCCACCCGGAGGGGCCGGTCGAACTGTCCCAGAATGAGCTGCGAGATCTCTATCTCGGGCGCAGTGATCATTGGCAGGTACTGGAGCTGGCCGACGGCCATCCGTTGCGTCAGGCCTTTCATCAGCAGGTGACTCGGCGCAATGAGGCGCAGCTGCGTGCGCACTGGTCGCGTCTGGTCTTTACTGGACGAGGCACGCCGCCGCGGCAGCTGAATGACCCGCAGGCGATCCTGGGCGAGGTCGCGCGTGCACCCAATGTGATCGGCTATGTCGAAGCGGATGCGGTGACCGATGAGGTCAGGATCATCTTCCGCCCATGAGCTGCCTGCTGCATCGCTGCTCAATCCACCGCCGTGTCTACATCGCCCTGGCCGGCTCGTTTCTCGCGTTGCTCGTCTTTCTGGGGGTGATGACGGCGGTGACCCTGAGCAACGAAGCGCGCCTGTCGCACATCCAGAGCCACGCCTTCCCCGTACTGGAAAAGCTTGACCGCAATCTGGCCCGCCTGGGCTCGGTGGATGATGCGCTGACCATGGCCGTGACGACGGGTGAAGAGTCGCTGATCGAGCGCTCCACCGATCTGGTGGCGCAGATGGAAGAGAGTTTTTCCCGCTTGGCGGCACTGCTGCCTGAACAGTCCGATCAGATCGGTGAGCTCATCGCCAAGACCGTAGGCTGGCATGCGACTGCCGAGCAACTGGCCCGCTCGATCCTGAGCAACGGCTTTGACGAGGAGACCGCCGCGCAGGCTCGTCAGGCCCGTGCCGACTTCATCAGCCTGGAGGCCGCTCTGAAAGGGTACCGGGATGCTGGCTATCGAGACTTCGTGGATGGCCTGCAGGCAGCGAACCAGACTGCGCGCCACGGCCTGCTGTGGGGGGTAGTGCTGGGATTGATGGCGCTCTTTGGTAGTCTGGCCGTGGCCGCGGTGGTGCGCTCGGTGGTGGCGCGACTGGTCGAAACCGGTCGTTTCATGGAGCAGCGTGTCGGTGGCGGCCGGCTCGATGGGCGTCTGCCGGAAGAGGGTAACGACGAGATGACTCAGGTGGCGTACGCCTTCAACCGCCTGATGGAGAGCCTGCACCACTCCGAGCGCGAACTGGTTCAGGCCAAGGAGGCAGCCGAGGAGGCGAGTCGGACCAAGAGCGCCTTTCTGGCCAACATGAGCCACGAGCTGCGTACACCGCTCAACGCCGTGATCGGCTACTCCGAGATGCTGCTCGAAGATGCGCAGGAGAGCGGCCAGGAGGAGCTGATGCCCGATCTGCTCAAGATCCAGTCGGCCGGCAAGCATCTGCTGGCGTTGATCAACGATATTCTTGATATCTCCAAGATCGAAGCGGGCAAGATGGAGCTCTATCTGGAGCCGTTTCAGCTCTCGGATGAGATCACTGCCGTGGTTGAGACAGTCAGGCCGCTGCTGCAGAAAAATGACAATCGCCTGGCCGTCGAGGTGGCCGATCTGGGCGAGGTGGTGGCCGATGCGACCAAGGTGCGCCAGATCCTCTTCAATCTGCTTTCCAATGCGGCTAAATTCACTCATCAGGGGCAGGTCACCCTGCAGGCCTGGCACCGAGATAATGGTACCGGTGAGTGGATCGAGGTCGCCATTCGTGACACCGGGATCGGTATGTCTCCGGAGCTGATCGAGAAGCTCTTTGTCGCCTTCACCCAGGCTGACTCTTCCACCACACGTGTCTACGGCGGTACCGGACTCGGTTTGGCCATTTCGCGCCGCTTTGCCCGCATGATGGGGGGCGATATCCGCGTTGCCAGCCAGTTGGGCGAAGGGACCACCTTTACCCTGATGTTGCCGGTGACCGTCTGCGAACTGCCCTCGGACAGTGAGTCGGTCGAGCAGGCCGTGGAGCAGGCGGTGAGCGAGATTGGCGCGTTGGACGCCACGCGTGGACGAGCTGTTCTGGTGGTCGACGACGACCCGACCGTGCGTGAGTTGCTGACGCGCTACCTCTCGCGTGCCGGTTACGAGGTGATCTCCGCCGCCAGTGGCAGCGAGGCTCTGCATCTGGCCCGCGAATTCCAGCCGGCAGTGATTACCCTCGATGTGATGATGCCCGGGCAGGATGGCTGGGGTGTCCTGTCGCGTCTGAAGGAGGACTCGCAGACACGTGATATCCCGGTGGTGATGGTGACCATGGTCGATGACCGCCAGCGCGCTTTCACACTCGGTGCCAGTGACTTTCTGACCAAGCCGGTCGACAGTCGGCGTCTGACCCGGGCAATCGAGGGGTGCGGGCAGGAGTCGCTGCAGATCATGGTGGTGGAGGATGATCCAGACGCACGCCAGATGCTGCTGCGCATGCTGGCCAAGGAGCAGCACACGGTGATCGAGGCTGAGAACGGCCGTCAGGCGTTGGATCGGCTCACTCAGGGTGCCATGCCGGACCTGATTCTGCTCGATCTGATGATGCCGGAAATGGACGGTTTTGCCTTTCTCGAGGCGTGTGACGAGCGGCCCGAATGGGCAGCGATTCCGATCGTGGTGGTGACGGCGAAGGAGCTGACCGATGCCGAGCGGGACTACCTCAACCAGCGGGTCAGTCAGACGGTGGCCAAGGGCGGCAATCGGCATATCCGCCAGATCTTGCAGCAGGTGCGTGGTCATGCGCTGGGCAGAGCGCCGCACAACTCGGGTACAATGGCCGCATCCAAGTAACCACTGCCCGCAGGTCGGCCCCCCATGTTCTTCCGTAATCTTTCGCTCTACCGTCTGACTGCCCCCTTCAACCATACGGCTGAGAAGCTGGAGTCGCTGCTGGCTGAGCGCCCCTTTGTTCCGTGCGGCAACGCGACGCCGGTCAGCCGTGGCTGGGTTCCGGCCCTTGGCGGTAGCGAGGGGACATTGGTCCACGCCACGGCCGGGCGTCTGCTGATTACCCTGCAGGAGGAGGAGAAGATCCTCCCGGCGCAAGTAGTGGCCAGAGCAGTGGAAGAGCGCATCAGTGAGCGGGAGGCGCGCGACGGGCGCAAGGTACCGGCACGTGAGCGGCGCAATCTGCGCGATGAGCTGACCCTTGAACTGCTGCCGCGTGCTTTCACTCGCCTGCGCACCACCCGCGCCTTGATCGATCCCGAGGCGGGCTGGCTGGTGGTCGACTCGGCCGCGCGCAAACGCGCCGATACCCTGGTCAGCCTGCTGCGCGAGCTGCTGGGCAGTCTGCCGGTACGCCCTCCGCAGCCGACCCGCGAGCCTGCTCTCAGCATGACCACGTGGCTCGAGTCGGGGCGCGCTCCGGACGGCTTCTTTCTGGGTGAACAGTGCGAGCTGCGCGCGCCGGATGGCGGCGCGGTGGTGCGTCTGAGTGGCCAGTCGCTCGACAGCGAGGAGGTGCGCGCCCATCTGCGCCAGGGGCTGCGTGTGACCCGGCTAGCCCTGCTGTGGCGTGGGCGCCTCGCCTTCAATCTGCTGGAGAGCGCCGATCTGCGCCAGCTCGACTTCGAGGAGGTGATCGACGAGCTGCCAGACCCGGCGGCGTTGGCCAGCCAAGCCGAATTGCTCGATGCCCAATTTGCCCTGATGGCCGGTGAGCTGACCCGTCTGCTGCCCGATCTCAGCCAGGCGCTGGGCGGCGAGGCGCCGTGACCGGGCAGACGCCGAGACTGGGTCGGTTGCGCCAGTGGGTTGAGGCGCAGCTCTGGGAAGCACCACCACCTGCGCCGCCGTGGCGTATGCTTCGCCGCCTGCTGCAGCTGATCTACGCCGCCGGTCGAGATCTGGCCAGCGGCCAGCTGACCTTGCGTGCGATGGGGCTGGTCTACACCACGCTGCTGGCGCTGGCACCTTTGCTGGCGGTCAGTTTCTCGGTACTCAAGGCGTTCGGCGTCCATGATCAGCTGCGTCCACTGCTCGAGCACTGGCTGGAGCCGCTCGGCGAGGAGGGGCTTCAGATCACCGACAACGTGATCGGCTTCGTCGACAACCTGCGCGTCGGCGTCCTCGGTGTACTCGGTTTTGCCCTGCTTTTCTACATTGTCCTTTCGCTGCTGCAAAAGGTTGAGGAGGCCTTCAACCAGATCTGGCGGGTGCAGCGCGGGCGTCCGCTGGCTACGCGTTTTACCGACTACCTCAGTGTACTGCTGGTCGGGCCGGTGCTGGTCTTTGCTGCACTGGCGATGAGCGCGGCGATGCTCAACTCCGATCTGGCGCAGCAGGTCGCGGCGGTCGAGCCTTTCGGGACCCTTTACTACCTGCTCGGGCTGTTGATGCCGTATCTGCTGCTCACGGCGGCCTTTGCCCTGGCCTACCTCTTTATCCCCAATACGCGGGTCCACTGGACTGCGGCGCTCTTCGGTGCGGTGGTTGCCGCCATACTTTGGCGAGCCACCGGATGGGCTTTTGCCACCTTTGTGGTCACGACGTCGCAGTACTCGGCGGTCTACTCCGGCTTTGGTATCCTCTTTCTCTTCATGATCTGGCTCTACCTGAGCTGGCTGATTGTGCTGCTCGGCGCGCGTTTGGCCTGGTACCAGCAGCAACCCGCCATCCCTCGGCCCGGTGAATCGATGCGGGCGCTCAGCCCACGCCTGCGCGAGCGGGCTGGGCTCCATCTGATGGTTCTGATTGGTCAGCGCTATCTGGAGGGCCATGTGCCGTACTCCCTTGAGGCGCTGGCGCAGCAGAGCGGCCTGCCGCTGGAGGCCGTTGCTGATCTGATCGAGCGCCTTGAGCGCAGCCGGCTGCTGGTGGCGGTAGGGGATGGCGATGGCTGGGTTCCGGCACGCGATCTGGAGCGGATCCGGCTGGTGCAGGTGGTCGATGCCCTGTATGGTGATGGGGCCGAGATGGTACTGCAGGCGGCGCCATTGAGCGAGGCGATCTGTCAGCGTTTCGAAGCGGCGGTGCGCGACGCCCTGGGGCGGGAGAGTCTGCGTGCATTGATCGTGTCACAGAATGGGGCGCAGGCCGATGAGTCGGCGCCTGCCGAGGAGAGAGGCGGATGATAAGAGTAATCCTGATACTCGCCGGGCTGCTGGTGTGGCCAGTGGCGGCCCAAGCCCAGTCCGGCGTGCTGATCGAGATGATCGAGCGGGAGGGGGCGCGTGTGACCCTGACCCTGCAGGGGAGCCAGGCGCGCATCGAGAGCCTGGGCGAGCCGTGGATGCTGATCGACTGGTCACGCAACACCTTTCATGTGGTCGATGAGCAGGAGCGCCAGATCATCGACCTGAGCCAGATGGTCGGCCGTCCGGCACCCGCCCTGTCACCCGAGGCAGTCGGTGCCCGGTTGGTGGCGCGCGGTGCCGGGCCGCAGGTGGCCGGTTATCCGACCGAACGCCATGCCGTGATGGTCGGTGCGACCCACTGCGAAGATGTCTACGCCTCACCTCGGCTGATGCAGGAGGCCGGTTTGCAACCGCTGGGCGAGGCGTTGCTGCAAATGGAGCGTGTCTTTGGCGCCGATGAGGCGCTGCTCGGCGTGCCGGATGATCCCTGTACCCAGGCCAACCGGGCGTTGGGCTCCGCGCTCTATGCACTCGGCTTTCCGATGCGCGTGGTGGCGGCCGACGGTCTGGTCGAGAACGAGGTGGTCCGGGTCGAACGGGGCGCCGAGCTGCCGGGCGATCACTTTGACTTGCCACAGGGTTATCAGGTCGTACGTATGGATCAGCTGCTGGAGCAGCAGCGCCAGATGCAGCAGGAGTTGATGCGGCGGCTGCCGGAAGAGGGGATCGACGACGAGACACGGCGCCAGCTTGAGGCGTTCATGCGTGAGATGGAGCAGCAGCGCCAACGCTGACGCTGCTGCCGGCAAGGTCACTCGATCTTGAGGTAGGAAAAGCCCTGCTGCTGCAGCTCGGCAATGCGCACCACGCCGGAGGGGACCGCCTCGATGTTGGGATAGAGCGCCTCGGTCGGCACGCCGATCTCGCTGCGGGTGATCTCGCACAGCTCGAGCTTCACGCCACGAACCGTGTTCAGGCTGGTCAGGCGGCCGCGCAGGCTCTCGCGCTGCTCGGCCAGCGCCGCATCCTCGGCAAACGGGGTGCCCTCCAGCGGATCGTCGGTGAGGAAGCGGATGCCGTGGGCGACAAAGACGATACGTACATCGGCGTCGATGAACTCGTTTTCATAGTGGTTCATCATGTTGTTGATGCTGGTCAGCATGGCGCTGAAACGGCGCGGGTCGGCAAAGTCGGCGTGGTAGACCACCTTCGCTTCGGCCTCGGCGTGGGCCGGCGAGGCGCTCCAGGCCAGCATCAGGCAGGCCGCCAGCAGCAGCGGCAGTGTCGCTAGACGTCTCATGGGTGTGCTCCTTGGTTGTGTTGTCATTGTTGTTCGATCGCCACGTACCCGGTGACGACCGCCTTCCAAGTGTAGCATGCGCAGAGAGCGGCTTCCGCGTTACAATACTCCGTTTAAAGCCGCAGGCCACCCATGTCCCGACACCCGACAGAGACCGCGCGCCGGCGCACCTTCGCCATCATCTCCCACCCGGATGCCGGCAAAACCACCGTCACCGAGAAGCTGCTGCTCTTCGGCGGCGCGATCCAGCTGGCCGGCACTGTCAAGGGGCGCAAGGCCGCACGCCATGCCACCTCTGACTGGATGGAGATGGAGAAGCAGCGCGGCATCTCGGTGACCTCGTCGGTGATGCAGTTTCCGCACCGCGACCACATCATCAATCTGCTCGACACGCCGGGCCACGAGGACTTCTCCGAAGACACCTATCGGGTACTGACGGCGGTCGACTCGGCGCTGATGGTGATCGACGCGGCCAAGGGGGTCGAGGAGCGCACCATCAAGCTGATGGAGGTCTGTCGCCTGCGTGACACGCCGATCATCACCTTCATCAACAAGCTTGACCGCGAGGGGCGCGATCCGCTTGAGCTGCTCGACGAGGTCGAGAGCGTGCTCAAGATCCGCTGTGCGCCGGTTACCTGGCCGATCGGCATGGGCAAGCGCTTCAAGGGGGTCTACCACCTGCCGAGTGATTCGGTCTACCTCTTCAGTGCTCAGCACGGCGGCAAGATCGCCCAAGGCGAGCAGATCCAGGGGCTCGATGACCCGCGCCTGGATGGGCTGCTCGAGGGCGGTGCCGATGCCCTGCGCGAGGAGCTGGAGCTGGTACAGGGCGCCAGCCACGACTACGACCACGATGCCTATCGGCGCGGTGAACTGACCCCGGTCTTCTTCGGTTCGGCGATCAACAACTTCGGCATCCGCGAGCTGCTCGACGCGCTGGTCGACTTTGCCCCGCCGCCACAGCCACGCGCGACGCTCGAGCGGGTCGTCAGCCCCGATGAAGAGGCCTTCTCCGGCTTCGTCTTCAAGATCCAGGCGAACATGGACCCGCAGCACCGTGATCGCGTCGCCTTCCTGCGTGTCTGTTCAGGTCAGTATCGCGACGGCATGAAGCTGCGTCACGTGCGCATCGGGCGCGATGTGACGATCAGCAAGGCGATCACCTTTCTGGCACGCGACCGCGAACACGCCGAAGACGCCTGGCCCGGTGACATCATCGGCCTGCACAACCACGGCACCATCCGCATCGGCGACACCTTCAGCGAGGGGGAGGCGCTCAAGTTCACCGGCATCCCCAACTTCGCGCCGGAGCTCTTCCGTCGTGCCCGCCTCAGAGACCCGCTGAAGAACAAGCAGTTGCTCAAGGGGCTGGAACAGCTCGGCGAAGAGGGGGCGACCCAGTTCTTCCGTCCGCTGGAGGGCAGCGACCTGATCCTGGGGGCGGTCGGCGTGCTGCAGTTCGAGGTCGTTGCCCAGCGGCTGAAGGACGAGTACAAGGTCGACTGCCTCTTCGAGCCGGTCAACGTCCACACCGCGCGCTGGGTGACCTGCGATGACGAGAAGGTGTTGAGCGAATTCCGGCGCAAGGCGGTGGAGAACCTCGCCCTCGATGTCGGCGGCGAGCTGACCTATCTGGCGCCGACTCGGGTCAATTTGCAGCTGACCATCGAGCGTTGGCCGCAGATCGAATTCCACGCCACGCGTGAGCACTAGCCATTCTGTGAGCGGCCGCCGTCGACGGCGATGATCTGACCGGTCACGTAGCCGGCGTCGCGTGCCAGCCAGAGCACGGCGCCGGCGATGTCGCTGGCCTCTCCCTTGCGCTTGAGGAAGGTCCGCTCGACGATACGCTGACGCGTCGCCTCGTCGATCTCGTTCTCCGGCCACAGGATGGCCCCCGGTGAGACCCCGTTGACCCGCACCTGCGGTCCCAGCTCGCACGCCAGGGAGCGGGTCAGCATGGCCAGCCCCGCCTTGCTCGCGCAGTAGACCGGGTGTTCGCGCAACGGTCGTTCGGCGTGGATGTCGACGATGTTGACGATGCAGCCGTTGACCGCCCGCAGCCACGGTGTCGCCGCCTGGGCGAGGAAGAAGGGCGCCTTCAGGTTGCTGTCGATCAGGTCGTGCCACTGCGCGGCATCGACACCGCCGACCGGTGTGGGATAGAAGCGCGAGGCGTTGTTGACCAGCAGGTCGAGCCGTCCCCACTGCGCAGCCGCCGCCTCCACCAGGGGCGCCACTGCGTTGGCGTCACGCAGATCGGCCTGCAGGGTGGTCGCCGAGTCTGCACGGGCCTCGTTGAGTGCGTGGCACAGCGCCGTGGCCTCGTCGCGCGAGCCGGCGTAGTGGATGGCGACACGGTAGCCTGCCGCGTGCAGCGTGCGCGTTGTCTCGGCGCCGATACGGCGGGCCGCACCGGTGATCAGGGCAACCGGGGTGTGATCCTGTTCCATGCGCGCAGTATACTGGCGCCCATGCCCAGAGCCAATCCCGACGCGCTGCCTATCCCGGAGGCCGAGGCCGCTGCCCACTCGCAGCGGCTCGCCGCACAGATCGCCGATGAAATCGACGCCTGTGGTGGCGCCATCCCCTTCGCCCGCTTCATGGAGCTGGCGCTCTATGCGCCGGGGCTGGGCTACTACAGCGCCGGCTCGCGCAAGTTCGGCGCCGCCGGCGACTTCATCACTGCGCCGGAGCTCACGCCGCTCTTCGGCCACTGTGTGGCACAGGGTGTCGCCGCGATCCTGGAGGCGGCGGACGGTGACGAGGTGGTCGAGGTGGGCGCCGGCAGTGGCGCGCTTGCCGCCGCGCTCCTCGGTGGCCTCGCCCGTCTGGGCCGCCTGCCTCGCCGCTACGCGATTCTGGAGAGCAGCGCCGACCTGCGCCAGCGCCAGCAGACCTACCTGAAGGCGGTATTGCCCGCCGCGCTGTGGGGTCGGCTCGAATGGCTCGACCGGCTGCCCGAGGCCCCGCTGCGCGGCGCCGTGGTCGCCAACGAGCTGCTCGATGCCTTGCCGCTGGTCGCCTTTGTCCAGCGCGGCGGGCAGGCGGTCGAGCTCGGGGTCACGCGGGAGGCGGGCGGGGCGTTCGGCTGGTGCGAGCTGGCCCCACTCGGCGAGCCGTTGCAGGCACGGCTGCGCCCCTTCGCTCTGGCCGAGGGCGCGCGAGGTGAGCTCGGGCTGGCCGCCGAAGGGTGGGTCGAGACGGTCGCCGGCCTGCTCGAGCGGGGCGCCCTGCTGCTGATCGACTACGGTGACGCCCGCGCGCAGCTCTACCACCCGCAGCGCAGTGACGGTACCCTGCGCTGCTTCTACCGCCACCGCGTGCACGGCGATCCGCTGATCCTGCCGGGGCTGCAGGACATCACCGCCCACGTCGACTTCACCGCGATCGCCGAGGCGGCCGACCGCGCCGGCCTGCGCGTGGCCGGCTATACCACCCAGAGCCACTACCTGTTCGACGCCGGCCTGCCACACGAGCTGGCTGCAGCCGATGCTGCCTGTGGTGACGACACCGCCTGCCGAGCCGCCCTCTCCCAGGCGGTGCAGAAGCTCACCCTGCCTGGCGAGATGGGTGAGCGCTTCAAGGCGTTACTGCTCACGCGCGGGCATCTGACCACCCCGCCCGGTTTCAACGGACGCGATCTGCGCGCGCGGCTGTAGCCGCTCATCACATGGCTGTTGACCGCCGCTCAGCGATTGCCCGCTCCCGTCGGCGCTCCAGCTCCTCACGGATGGCGGCGCCCTGTAGACCGTCGGCGACCACGCTGCGAGGGTCGACGGCGCTGGCGGCGGCGTGGTCGTCGCGCAGCAGGCGGGGCTGCTCGAACTCGGCCATCTCGTAGCCGGGACGGCCGCGCGAGTCGGCCTCGCAGGCGAGCAGGAAGTCTTCGAAGCGCTGCGGGCGGCGGAAGGCGTCGAGCTGATTGAGCAGCTTGAGCACGGTGGCGGGGCGCAGCTCGGCGGCACGGTGGTAGAGCAGGTGGTGGCGGGTGACGGCGACGGCCAGCTCGCGCCAGCCGTTCGGCACGCGCAGGCGGTCGCAGAGCGCCTCGACCAGTGGCACCCCGCGCGCCTCGTGGGCGATGTGGCGGGGCAGCTCCTGCTTCGGTGTGGTCGCCTTGCCGAGGTCGTGGACCAGCGCGGCGAAACGCACCGCCGGGTCGGCGCTGAGGCGGGCGGCCTGCTCCAGCACCAGCAGGGTGTGTACGCCGCTGTCGATCTCGGGGTGGTGTTTTGGCGGCTGCGGCACGCCGAAGAGGGCGTCGATCTCGGGAAAGACGACCGCCAGGGCGCCGCAGTCGCGCAGCACACGGAAGAAGTCGGCGGGGCGTTCACCGGCCAGCGCACGGCGGGTCTCGTTCCAGACCCGTTCCGGGGTGAGGGTGTCGAGTTCACCGGCGGTGACTATCTCGCGCATCAGGGTGGCGGTCTCCGGCGCGAGGGTGAAGCCGAAGCGGGCGGCGAAGCGGGCGCCGCGCAGGACGCGCAGCGGGTCCTCGCTGAAGGCCGGTGAGATGTGGCGCAACACGCCACGCTGCAGGTCGGCCTGGCCGCCGTAGGGGTCGATTAGCGCGCCGTCGTCGGCCTCGGCCATCGCGTTGACGGTAAAGTCGCGGCGGCGCAGGTCCTCTTCCAGGGTGACGTCGGGGGCGGCGTGGCAGACAAAGCCGGTATGGCCCGGCGCGCTCTTGCGTTCGGTGCGGGCGAGGGCGTGCTCCTCGCCACTCTCGGGGTGGAGGAAGACGGGAAAGTCGCGCCCGACCGGGCGAAAGCCGCGCGCCACCATCTCCTCGGCGGTGGCACCGACCACGACCCAGTCGCGATCCTTGATTGGCAGGCCGAGCAGTTCGTCACGCACACAGCCGCCGACGCGGTAGCGCTGCAGACCGGCCTCGGGGGAAGCGGGGGTTGTCATGTCGGTGGTCCGTGTCTTGTCTGTTTCGATGGCTGTCTACAGTCGGGTGCCCTGCCCGGATCGGGGGAAGCCGTTGCAGGTGAGCCTTTGGTTTCGGTGCTGACCGGTCTGGGGTAGGGCCTGTCGACGGACGCCGTAAACCCATCCATGGGGGCTCGAACACGAACATCCTGTTCGTGTACGCCGCCGCCAGGCCCTACCCCAGCCCGGGTGGGACGGCCGGTGCTGGCTCCATGGGTGCCGACCCCTGATTTGAGTTGGTCATGTCGTCCCATCTGTAGCCAACTGCCTATCTGGGCCGCCGGATGCGGCCGTTGGCCTTATCCGTATATGGTCTCCTCCCGTTTTGCAAGGTCTGCAAGAAGTGACAGTGACAGGATTGCTGCCGTATATCCGGCCTGTTAGCGAAGGTGCTTGCCTTCTGGCCTTGATGTC
>SKWO01000030.1 GCA_007128895.1 Gammaproteobacteria bacterium | reverse complement strand
TCGAGCTGGCGCTCGTGGATGCGCACGCTGGTGCGTCCACGCAGCGACTCGGTCACGGCGCCAAAGCGGGCCTGGCCCTGCGCCTCGCGCAGTGACGCGATCATCTGTTCGGCCTCACGCGCACCGATGGCCGCTGGATCGCCATCGATCACCCGCGCCACCTCGACCACGGCTTTGTCCCCGGCCGGCAGCCACGCCTCGGTGTAGGCGGCACGCCCTTCACGCGGTGCCTCAAGCGCAAAGGCGGCCCGCAAGACACCGGCCGGCGTGCCACGGGCATCACGTCCATCGCGCCCGACGGCACCCAGCTCACGCCAGGCCACACCGTGCTCGGCTGCCACGGCGCTGGCCGACTCACCGGCCTCCAGACGCTCGCGGATACGCTCGGCACGGATTTCGAGCGCGGTGGAAGCCTCTTCGCGGCGCCACTGCTCAGCCGCCGCCTCGCGTACCTCATCCAACTCGGGCAGGCGTGACGCCATCCGCTCGACCACTCGCACCGCCACCATGCGATCCGGACCGAGCTCGATCACTTCACTGTTCATGCCGCGCTCCAATACCTCGTCGGAGAAGGCCGCCTCGACCACACGACCGTGGCGCGCGATACCGTCCCCACCGGCACGACTGAACGGCTCGCTGGTGCGCAGCTCCAACCCCAGCGCATCGGCCGCCGGCAATAGGCTGTCTGGCTCTTCGAAAGCCAGATTGGCGAGGGTCTCGACACGATCGAAGAAACGGCCCTCGGCCTGACGCTGCAGCCACTCCTGAGCCAGCTGGTCGCGTACCTCATCAAAGCCGCGCCCCCGCTCCGCCTGGACGGCCTGCAACTGGATCACGTGGTAACCAAACTCGGTCGCCACCGGTCCAGTGACCTCGCCTTCCGCCAGGGCAAAGACGGCATCCTCGAACGGACCGACCATCTCACCCGGCCCAAACCAGCCGAGGTCACCCCCCTCACGTGCCGATCCCGGGTCCTGCGAGTACGCCTCGGCCAACGCCGCGAACGATTCTCCGGCCTCGATCCGCTCCAGCAGTGCCTCGGCCTGATCGGCTGTTTCCACCAGAATATGGGCCGCGCGACGGCGCTCCGGCTGGACAAACTCAGCGCGCCGCTGTATGTAGAAATCGCGCAGCGTCTCCTCGTCCACCTCGCCGTCGGCCGCCAGTGCCTCAGTAGAGAGCTCCAAATACTCGACCACGACCCGTTCGCCGATGCGGAACTGTTCACGGTTACGCTCGAAGAAGTCGGCCAGCGCCGCTTCCGAAAACTCGACGCGGGCCACTTCGTCCTCGAGGGGCAGCACCAGATAACCCACCTCACGTTGCTGACCCGCCAGACGCAGCAACTGGTCACGCTCTGCGGCCGTCACAAAGGCAGTCGCCGCCACACCGGCTCGCAGCTGCTCCTGCAGTAGCGAACGGCGCACATCGCGCTCGAACAGCTCCGGGGTCATCCCCTGGCTAAAGAGGATCGACTCGTAGAGGCGACGGGAAAACTGACCGTTCTCATGGAAGGCCTCAACGGCACGCAGCTCGCTGGCCATCTGGACATCCGAGACGCGCATGCCGGCGTTGTGGGCCGCCTGCCGCAATACCTCGTTTTCTATCAGGTCATCGAGCACCTCACGGCGCAACAACTGCTCATCGAACAGGTCGCTGCGGAAGGCATCACCCAGTATCTGCTGCAGATGCTGGCGGTAGTTGAGCCAGGCGCGGTTGAGTTCACGATCGGTGATCTCGGCATCGCCGACGCTGGCGACGACTACACGGCTGTCCGAACGGGTAAATTCGTGAACGCCCCAGAGGGCAAACGGGATCGACAACAAAATCACGATCACCCAGGCCAGCCAACCCTTGATGCCATCGTTCAATGCTTGCAGCATCTTTCAGCTCCGTCTGAAACGTCCGCGGCCCTGCCGGGCCCACAAATGAAAAAGCGCCTGCCTGTGAGTTCAGCAGGCAGGCGCTTCTTGTAGATGGCGGAGTGGACGGGACTCGAACCCGCGACCCCCGGCGTGACAGGCCGGTATTCTAACCAACTGAACTACCACTCCTTGTTGTGTTCTTCAGCACATGTGCTGGTGGGTGCTGAGGGGATCGAACCCCCGACATTCGCCTTGTAAGGGCGACGCTCTACCAGCTGAGCTAAGCACCCGAGACAGTCTCAACTGTCAAAGTCCGACTAGTTTACAGCATCCTTGAATGCTTTGCCAGCCTTGAACCCAGGAATTTTTGCTGCGGCGATATTGATCGTCTCACCGGTGCGCGGATTGCGACCGGTACGTGCGGCCCGCTCGCGTGGCGAGAAGCTGCCAAAGCCCGCCAGCGCGACTGTCTCACCTTTGGCCACCGCGCCCACGATACCATTGAAAACGGCATCGACAGCGCGGGTAGCCGCCGCCTTGGAGATATCGGCCTCGGTCGCGACGACATTGATCAGTTCCGACTTGTTCATGGGTCTCCCTCCTCTTTGGGGTTTTGGCTCCGTGAACTTATATCAAGCGGAACAAACCCGTGTCAAGGCGGCTAGCCGCCTACCAGCAGGCTTCAGTGCGGCTGTGGGCGTCGCCGTTTGCCGCCCTGCCCGGCTACATCGGGCGGCGCCACCACATCCACCCCACTCTCCACCCGCGGTCGCGGTGTCGGCATGTAGGTCAGGGCGTGCTGCCAGACCTCGTCGATCCACTTCACCGGATGGACCTCGACCTCCTTCAGGATACGCGGCGGTATATCACTCAGATCGCGCTTGTTATCATGCGGGATCAACACCTTGCGAATACCACCCCGATGAGCAGCGAGGAGTTTCTCCTTCAACCCACCGATCGGCAACACCTCGCCACGCAGGGTAATTTCACCGGTCATGGCGACGTCGGCACGCACCGGGATACCGGTCAGCGCCGAGACCAGCGCGGTACACATGCCGATGCCGGCACTCGGTCCGTCCTTGGGGATCGCCCCTTCCGGCACGTGAACGTGGATATCGCGATTCTCGTAGAACTCGGTATCGATATCGAGCATGGCGTGGCGGGAGCGCACCACGCTCATCGCCGCCTGGATCGACTCCTTCATCACGTCGCCGAGCTGACCGGTGATCACGTGCTTGCCCTTGCCCGGCACCACAGCGGTCTCAATGGTGAGCAACTCGCCGCCGACCTCAGTCCAGGCCAGACCGGTGACCTGGCCGATCTGATCCTGCTCTTCGGCCCGCCCGAAGCGGTGGCGGCGCACGCCGAGGTAGTGCTCCAGGTTACGTGCCGTAACCACCGCCTTGCCCGACTTGAGCTTGCCGAGCAGGAGCTCCTTGACCACCTTGCGCGCGACCTTGGAGAGCTCCCGTTCGAGGCTGCGGACGCCGGCCTCGCGGGTGTAGTAACGGATGATGTCGCGCACGGCCGAGTCGCCGATCGAGAGTTCGCCTGCCTTCAGGCCGTTCTTCTCGATCTGCTTGGGAATCAGGTAGCGCCGCGCGATATTGAGCTTCTCGTCCTCGGTGTAGCCGGAGAGGCGGATGATCTCCATGCGATCGAGCAGCGGCCCCGGAATGTTGAGGGTGTTGGCGGTAGCGACGAACATCACCTCGGAGAGGTCGTAGTCGACTTCGAGGTAGTGGTCATTGAAGGTGTGGTTCTGCTCCGGATCGAGCACCTCGAGCAGGGCCGAGGCCGGGTCGCCGCGAAAATCCATCGCCATCTTGTCGATCTCGTCGAGCAGGAAGAGCGGGTTGCGCGTGCCGACCTTGGCCAGGTTCTGCACGATCTTGCCCGGCAAGGCGCCGATGTAGGTGCGCCGATGGCCACGGATCTCGGCCTCGTCACGCACGCCGCCGAGCGCCATGCGCACGAATTTGCGGTTGGTGGCGCGGGCAATCGACTGGCCGAGCGAGGTCTTGCCGACGCCAGGTGGACCCACCAGACAGAGGATCGGCCCTTTCAGCTTGCGCACCCGCTGCTGCACGGCCAGGTGTTCCAGGATGCGTTCCTTGACCTTCTCCAGGCCGTAGTGATCGTTCTCCAGCACCGCCTCGGCCTTGCCGATGTCGTTGGCCAGACGACTGTGCTTCTTCCACGGCACGTTGACCAACCAGTCGATGTAGTTGCGTACAACGGTCGCCTCGGCCGACATCGGCGACATCAGGCGCAGCTTCTTCATCTCGGCCTGCGCCTTCTCGCGCGCCTCCTTGGGCATGCCGGCCTTCTTGATCTTGCGTTCCAGCTCATCCAGCTCGCCGCCGCCACCCTCGTCGAGGTCGCCCAGCTCCTTCTGGATCGCCTTCATCTGCTCATTCAGGTAGTACTCGCGCTGCGAGCGCTCCATCTGCTTCTTGACCCGACCCCGGATACGCTTCTCGACCTGCAACAGATCGTTCTCGCTCTCCAGCAGACCGATCAGATGGTCAAAACGGGCGCGCAAGTCGACCAGCTCAAGGATCTTCTGCTTCTCGTCCAGTTTCATCGCCATATGCGCCGCCACGGTATCGACCAGCCGCTCGGGATCGTCGATGCCAGAGAGCGAAGAGACCACCTCGGGCGGGATCTTCTTGTGCATCTTGACGTATTGGTCGAATTGGCCGAGTACCATGCGGACCAGCACCTCGGCCTCGGCATCGGGCAGCACTCCGTCGTCCAGCACCCGTACCTCAGCGGCATGGTAGGGGTGGCGATCGGTAAAGAAGCGCTCGACCCGGGCGCGCCGCCCGCCCTCGACCAGCACCTTGACCGTGCCGTCAGGCAGCTTGAGCATCTGCAACAGGGTGGCAATGGTGCCGACTTGGTAGAGGTCATCCAGCGCCGGTTCATCCTGCTTGGCGTCCTGCTGAGCCACCAGCATGATGCGCTTGTCGCTCTCCATCGCCGCCTCGAGCGCGGCAATCGAGCGCTCCCGGCCCACAAAGAGGGGGATGACCATGTGCGGATAGACGACGGCGTCGCGCAGCGGCAGCAGCGGCAATACCACGGTGGAGGGGATCACTTCCTTGGACATGACGGCTCCTTCTCACCCACTGGGGGCGAGTCGTCGGGCGGACAGCAACCGGGCGCAGCAGCGCCCGGCCAAGAGACTACTCGGCGCCAGCGGCGCTGCGCTTCTCACTGCCGCGATAGACCAGCATCGGCTCGCTGCGCCCCTCGATCACCGCGTCATCGACGATGACCTTACTGACATCGTTGAGCGACGGTAATTCATACATGGTGTCGAGCAGGACGTTTTCAAGGATCGAGCGCAGACCTCGGGCACCGGTCTTGCGCGCCAGCGCCTTCTTGGCCACCGACTCGAGGGCGCTGCCGCGGAACTCGAGCTCGACCCCTTCCATCTCGAAGAGCCGCGTGTACTGGCGCGACAGAGCATTCTTCGGTTCGGTCAGGATACGCACCAGGGCGGCCTCATCCAGCTCATCCAGCACCGCCACCACCGGCAACCGCCCCACCAGCTCGGGGATCAGGCCGAAGCGCACCAGATCGTCCGGCGTCACCTCCTTGAGCAGCGCCGGATTGTGTCCTTCATCCTGGCTCTTCTTGATCTCGGCGGCAAAGCCGATGCCGCTCTTCTCCGAGCGCGAGCGGATCACCTTGTCCAGCCCGGCAAAGGCGCCACCACAGATGAAGAGGATGCGCGAGGTATCGACCTGCAGGAACTCCTGCTGTGGGTGCTTGCGACCACCGGCCGGCGGCACCGAGGCGATGGTGCCCTCGATCAGCTTGAGCAGTGCCTGCTGCACCCCCTCGCCGGAGACATCACGGGTCAGCGACGGGTTATCGGCCTTGCGCGTGATCTTGTCGATCTCGTCGAGGTAGACGATGCCGGTCTGCGCCTTCTCCACGTCGTAGTCGCACTTCTGCAACAGACGCTGGATGATGTTCTCGACATCCTCGCCCACGTAACCGGCCTCGGTCAGCGTGGTCGCATCGGCGATGGTGAACGGCACATTGAGCAGCCGCGCCAACGTCTCGGCGAGCAACGTCTTGCCCGAACCGGTCGGGCCGACCAGCAGGATATTGCTCTTGGAGAGCTCGACGTCGTCCTTCCTCTGCGAGGCGTTGAGCCGCTTGTAGTGGTTGTAGACTGCCACCGAGAGGACCCGTTTGGCCTGCTCCTGGCCGATCACGTAGTCGTCCAGGGTCTGCTTGATCTCCTTCGGCGTCGGCAGGTGCTCGGAGACGGTGTTCTTCTCCATCTCCTCGATCTCTTCACGGATGATGTCGTTGCACAGATCAACACACTCGTCGCAGATGAAGACCGACGGACCGGCGATCAGCTTGCGCACCTCATCCTGGCTCTTGCCACAGAAGGAACAGTACAGCAGATTGCGACCTTCGCCGTGCTCTTTACTCATGCTCACTCACCCTGTCCGTTGACGGACGCTTGTTTACTGGCTGGCGCTCTTCTCGGGCGCGGCATCGGCACGGCGGTCGAGCACCTTATCGATCAGCCCGTACTTGACCGCCTCGTCACCGTTCATGAAGAAGTCACGGTCGGTATCCCGACGGATCGTCTCGATATCCTGTCCGGTGTGCTCGACCAGAATGGTGTTGAGCCGATCACGGATCTGCAGAATCTCACGGGTATGGATCTCGATGTCCGACGCCTGCCCCTGGAAACCGCCCAGCGGCTGGTGGATCATCATGCGCGAGTGCGGCAAGCAGTAGCGCTTGCCGGCCGCGCCACCGGCCAGCAGCAGTGCCCCCATGCTCGCCGCCTGACCGATGCACAGCGTGCTGACATCGGGACGGATGAAGCGCATGGTGTCGTAGATCGCCAGCCCGGCGGTCACTGCCCCGCCGGGTGAGTTGATGTAGAGGTGGATATCCTTCTCCGGATTCTCCGACTCGAGGAAGAGCAGCTGCGCCACGACCAGGTTGGCCATGTAGTCCTCGACCGGGCCCACCAGAAAGATGACCCGCTCCTTGAGCAGGCGCGAGTAGATGTCGTAGGCCCGCTCGCCGCGCGAACTCTGCTCGATGACCATCGGGATCAGGCCGCCGGCGGCCTTCACGTCGAGTGCACCCCGGTCCATGGCGTTGCTGTGCATCGGCTGGCTTCCTTATGCAGTCTGGGTCGAATTCATGATCTCGTCAAAGCTGACTGGCTTCTCGCTGACCTTGGCCTTTTCCAGCAGGAAGTCGACCACCTGGTCCTCGAGCACCACGTTCTCGAACTCGGTCAAGCGACCCGGCTCGGAGAAGTGCCAGTCGATCACCTGCTGCGGATCGTCGTAGCCTTGGGCAAAGCGCTCGACCTCGGCCCGCACGCGCTCAGGATCAAGCGCGATGCCGTTGTCGCTGATCACCGAGTGGATCAGCAGGCCGAGGGCAACGCGACGCTTGGCCTGGTCGTTGAACATCGATGGGTCCATCTTGAGCGACGAGGCCGGCATGCCCTGCTGAACCAGGTTGTTGCGCATCTGTTCGAGCAGGTTCTGCGCCTCGTGCGCCACCATGGCCGACGGCACCTCGATCGGATTGGCCTCGAGCAGCGCCTCCATCACCGCCTCGCGCAAACGGGCGCGCAAGGTGCGTGACAGCTCGCGCTCCATGTTGGAACGCACCTCCTTGCGGAAGGCTTCAACGCCTCCCTCGGTGACACCAAACTGAGCCAGGAACTCATCGGTCAGCTCGGGCAGGCGTGCCTCCTGGACCTTGTGCACGTTAATGGCGAAGGTGGCAGTCTTGCCGGCCAGGTGCTTGGCCTGGTAGTCGTCAGGGAAGGTCACCTCGATATCAAACTGCTCGCCGGCCTTGTGACCGGTGACGCCCTCCTCAAAACCGGGAATCATGCGCCCGGCACCGATCTCCAGCGGGAATTCCGTCGCCTTGCCACCATCGAATTCGGCCCCGTCGATCGACCCGGTAAAGTCGATCACCGCCTGGTCGCCTGCCGCCGCGGCGCGGTCGACATCGACCCACTCCTTGCGCTGGCTGCGAATCTTCTCCAGCATGGCGTCGACGTCGGCCTCGTTCACCTCGGCAACCAGCTTCTCGACCGGTTTACCCTCGATCAGGTTGGCCTTGACCTCCGGCATCACCTCGAAGGTGGCCACATAACGCAGCCCTTCACCGTCCGCAGCCTCGGCCGGCTCGATGCTCGGCTGGCCGATCGGCTGCAGCGACTCTGTCTCGACCGCTTCGTACCAGGTGGTCTGGACCACATCACCGATCACCTCGCTGCGCACTTCAGCCGTGTAGCGCTGACGCACCACCTGCATCGGCACCTTACCCGGACGGAAGCCCTTGATCTTGACCGTACGGGCCAGCTCCTTCAGCCGCTTCTCGACCGCTTCGCTGATCCGTTCCTCGGGCACACCCACAGTGACGCGGCGCTCGTTCGGGCCGGTCGTCTCGACAGAAACTTGCATCAATGCTCCTTGAATTCAATCAGATACCGAGTTCTTGTGGTGCGAAAGGAGAGACTCGAACTCTCACGGGTCACCCCACTGGAACCTAAATCCAGCGCGTCTACCAGTTCCGCCACTTTCGCATTTGGCCCGGATTGTATCAAATCCCGGCCCCTTTTTCAGTTCGATGACGGATTGAAGATCCGGTAGGTGACAGGAACCAACAACAGACTGACCAGCAAGGAGAAAGAGAGCCCGAAGACGATTACCTGCGCAAGCGGCTGGAGCAGCTCGGCCCCCTCACCGAGGCCGATCGCCAGCGGCAGCATGCCGGCCACTGTGGTCATCGTGGTCATCAGGATCGGGCGCAGACGCTGACGCGCCGCCTCGAGGATCGCCTCGATCGTGGCCAACCCCTCCTCACGGCGCAACTCGATGTACTCGACCAGCACGATGGCGTTGTTGACCACGATACCGGACAGCATGATCATGCCGAGCCAGACCGGCATCGAGACCGGGATATCGAACGCCTGCAGACCGAGCGAGACACCCACAGCGGCGAACGGCACGCTGAAGAGGATCACCAGCGGGTTGCGCAACGACTCGTACTGCACCGCCATCACAGTGAAGACCAGGAAGAGCGCCAGCCCGAGCAGGATGCGCGTCATCTGCTGCCCCTCCTGCAGCGCCTTGGCGGCGCCGCCGTCGTAGAGGGCGTAACCGTCCGGTAGATCGAGCGCATCGAGGGCGCGGTGGATGCCCGCCGCCACCTCGCCCAGGGCGACGTCGCCGGTCAGCGAGGCGCTGATCTCGACAATGCGCTGCTGGTTGTCACGCTGGATCGCCGGCGGCGTCGCTGCCAGTTCGATCTGCGCCACATCGCGCAACGGCACCGGTCCATCGGCAAAGCCGATCACCAGTTCTTCCAGCGCAGCAGCGGTGGCCACCTCTTCGCGCGGCAGGCGCATACGCACGGCATAGGCGCGGTCGCCATCGAGAAAATCGCTGACGATCGAGCCGTCCAGCGCAATGCGCAGGTTGCGCCCGATCGCCTCGACATCCAGCCCCAGCGCCGCCGCTCGCTCACGATCGATGGTCACCGCCAGCTCTTGGCGGCTCTCCTCGTAGGTGTGCTGGATGTTGCGCAGCCCTTCGACCTGGCGCATCAGGGCCACGGCCTCGTCACCCAACTGTTGCAGCCGGTCCAGATCGCTGCCCTGGATGCGCACGCTGATCTCATCGTCGCCCGAGCCAAGGCGGATGCCGCGAATCCCCTCGGCACGTAGCGCCACGCGCAGGCCGGCGATCTGCTCGGCGGCGATCAGCCGGTTCATGCGACCGATCCACTCGGGGATATCGACATCGCGCTGCGCGCGCGGTACCAGCTGGATGCGCAGTGTGGCCCGATTGCTCACCTCACGCTGGCTGCGCCCAAAGACGAAGCCACCGCTCAGAGTGAAGAGGTTCTCGACCTCCGGCTGGGCCTGGATCAGCGCCTCCAACCGGCGCACAGTACGGTCCATCTCGTCGACGCTGATGCCGGTATCGAGGGTGACGATGGCGCGGATATTGCCATCATCAACCGTCGGCAGGAAGATCTGCTGGCCACTGGTGAAGACCGCGTAGGTCGCCAGCAGCGCGCCGACAAAGAGCGCCACCACCAGCCAGCGCAGGCGCATGATCCCGCCGAGCAGCCAGGCGTAGCCGTCGCGCAGCCGATCCATCGCGCCGTCGACCGCACGCCGCAGGCGACCGCCCCCCTCGGCATGGACACGGGCACCCAGAGTCGGCACCACGGTCAGCGCCACCACCATGGCGGCCACCATCGCCGCCGAGATGGTGAAGATCAGCTCGCGAAAGAGCAGACCAACCAGTCCGCTGATGAAGAGGAAGGGCAGGATCGCCGCCAGGTTGGTGCTGGTCGCTGCGACGATGGCGCTGTTGACCTCGCGCGCGCCGTTCAGCGCCGCCTCCAGCGGCTCCTCACCCATCTGCTGGTGGCGGCGGATGTTCTCCAGCATCACGATCGCGCTGTCGATCAGCATGCCGACGCCGAGCGCCAGCCCGCCCAGGGTCATGATATTCAGGGTCAGTCCACCGAACTCCATCAGCACGAACGTCACCATGATCGCGATCGGGATCGCGCTGCCGATGACCAGCGTGCGGCGCAGGCTGCCGAGGAAGAGGTAGACCACCACCATCGCCAGCACGGCACCGGAGATCGCTGCGGTCGCCGCATTCTGCACCGCGTGACGGACGAAGACCGACTGATCCGAGACGGTGCTGACGGTGATATCATCGGGCATCATGCGCTGCCCCTGTAGCCAGTCGAGCCGTTCGCGCACCGCATCGACCACCGCCACGGTATTAGCGTCCGGCTGTTTCTGGATCGACAGCATCACCCCGGGTACGTTGTTGAAACGGATACGCAGCCGCTCGTCCTCATGGGTATCGAAGACCCGCGCCACCTCGCCCAGCCGCACCAGGTGGATGCGCCCGTCGTCGTCGATGCGGCGCAGCGGCAGGTTGGCGATCGCCTCGACGCTGTCGAGGCGGCCGACGGTACGCCCGGAGAGTTCGCGCGCGTCCATCACCAGCCGCCCACCGGCGACGTCGATGTTGCCGCGCCGAATGGCATCGGCCAGCTCCTGCACCGTCAGCCCCCAGGCCGCCAGACGCTGCTGATCGGGCTGCACCACCACCTCTCGCGACAGCCCGCCACCGACCTCGGCAGCGGCCACCCCAGGCAGGTTGACGAACTGGACGGCAAAGAGGTCGTCGACCCAGCTGCGCAGCTCGACCGGGCTGCGCAGCGGCGAACTGACCACGAACTCGGCCACCGGGATCTGCGACGGGTCGCGCTTGAAGATCACCGGCGGGTCGATCGTTGCCGGCAGAAAGCGGCGTGCACGATCCAGCCGGGTGCTGGCATCGCGCAACGCGATATCGATATCCTTGCCGTAGGGGAAGGTCAGCTCGACCCGGCTCTGTCCTTCGGTGGTCTGTGACTGCACCGAGATCGCATCCTCGGTGATCGAGAGCTGCTCCTCGAGAAAGCGGGTGACCTGATCCTCCATGATCCGCGCCGGCACGCCGGGATCGGCAACCCGGACACTGATCTCGGGATAGATGATGTTGGGCAGCAGGTCGATGCCGAGCCGCATCAGCGAGAGCGCGCCAAGCACCACCAGCGCCAGCGCGATCATCAGGGTGCCGACCGGGCGCCGGATCGCCAGCGCAGCGACGCCGCCGCTGCGCAGTTTCAGGGCAATGCTCATCCGGCGTCGCCCGCCACCACGGTCACCGCCCGCCCGGGGCGCAGCCCAAGCATCCCGCGCACGATGACTGCCTCATCCGGCGCCAGCCCCTCGACGATCTCGACTCGGTCACCGACCCGGTCACCACTGCGAACCGGGCGCCGCACCGCCCGCCCCTCGCCATCCACCCCGTAGACATACTCGGAGGCGGTATCACGCTGCAGCGCGGCAAAGGGGATCAGCAACCGCTCGCGCTCGGCCGTCTCCAGCTCAACCCGGGCAAACTGCCCCGGCCGCGCGCCCTCCGGCACCGGCTGCAGCGCCACCTCGACGGTGCCGCGCCCGGTACGGGCATCGATCTCCGGGTGGATGCGCTGCACCACGCCCGGGAAGGGAGCCCCGCCCAAAGCGTCGATGCGCACCGAGACCGGCGCACCGACCCGGACGCGGGAGAGCAGCAGCTCGGAGACAGCGATGGCGATGGCCAGCGAGTCGGGGTCAACCAGCGTCAGCAGATGGGTGTGGCCGGTGGCGGCGTCGCCGGGTTCGACCAAGCGGCGACTGATGATACCGGTAAAGGGGGCATGCAGGATCATGTGGCCGAGCCGAGCGCTCAGCACCCGCTCCTCGGCCTGGGCCAGCTCCAATTGGGTGCGCGCCCGCGCCAGCTCATCTTCACTGACCAGTCGGCGCTCGGCCAGGTTACCGATCCGTGCCAGATCACTCTCTGCCTGCCGCCGGCTGGCCACGGCCTGATCGTGGCGGGCACGCAGCACACTGTCGTCGAGCCGCACCAGCACCTGACCGGCCTCGACCCGATCCCCCTCATACCACGGCAGTTCGAGGATACGTCCCTCTTCCTGGCTGTGCAGGCGCACCCGGCGGCGCGCCTCGATATGGCCGGTATGGGTCGAACGCTGCCCGGAGGTGACGACACGGGCCGGCTCGATCTCGACCAGATGGGGGCGCTCACCCCGTGCCGGGGTGGTCGACTCCACCTCGGAGGAACAGCCGACCAGCAGGAGCACGGCACAGGCCAAGCCGGCCCAACGCAGTGGATGAAGCATGAGCGTCCTTATGGATATATGGAATAGGTCCAAGAGTTCAGACTGCCCGACCACGCAAAAGTTGCCATCTTACCGAGCGGACTTCTCCTCGCGCGGCTCCGGCACCGGGTCGAGACCGCCCGGATGGAACGGATGGCAACGCAGCAGCCGGCGAATGGTCAGCCAGCTGCCGCGCAGAGCACCGTGCTTCTCCAGCGCCTCGATCGAGTAGCAGGAGCAGGTCGGCACAAAGCGGCAGTGCTGACCGACCAATGGGCTGAGCACCAACTGGTAGCCGCGCACCAGCCCGATCAGAAGCCGCTTCACCGCTTGCGTGACGGGCGGCTGCCGCTCTGATCGTCGACCAATCCACCCAGATCACTAGCCAGGGCACGCAGCTGCTCGACCACCTGCACCGAGTCGCGCGCGTGCTCAGCCGTCGCCTCGGCCATGCGACTGATCTCGATGATGTTGCGGTCGATCTCGCCGGCGACCGTGGTCTGCTCCTCGGCCGCACTGGCGATCTGGCCGGTCATGTCGCTGATCGACTCGACCCCGCCGGTGATCACATCGAGCGCCTCGCCGCCACTGGCCGCCTGGGTTACCCCTTCCTCGGCCTGGGTGCGGCTGCGCTGCATCACTTCGACCGCGTTGGCCGCATTGGTCTGCAGTTGCGCGACCAGCTCCTCGATCTCGCGGGTCGACTTCTCGGTGCGTTGAGCCAGATTGCGCACCTCCTCGGCGACCACGGCAAAACCGCGTCCCTGCTCGCCGGCACGGGCCGCCTCGATCGCTGCGTTCAGTGCCAGCAGGTTGGTCTGCTCGGCCACGTCGCGGATCACCTGCAGCACCACCCCGATGTTCTCGGTGTTGCCCTCGACCTTCTGAATCACATCGGCAGCGCTCTGAATGTCACCGGCCAGGGTGTTGATCATGTCAATGGTGCGCTGCACCACCTGCTTGCCCTCATTGGCACGGGCGCGCGACTCGTTGGCCGACCCGGCGGCGGCCCCGGCACTGCGCGCCACCTCCTGCACCGTGGCGGTCATCTGGTTCATCGCGCTGGCGACCTGATCGGTCTGCCCCTGCTGCTGAGAGGCGGCCTGAGAGGTCTCGTCGGCGACCACGGCGAGCCGCTCGACCGACTCCTGCAGCCGGCCGACCGAGTCGCGAATCGCCTTGACCAGATCGGCGAAGCGGTGGACCACCTTGTTGAAGGCGGCTGAAGCCAGGCCGATCTCGTCCGTGCCACGCACTTCGAGCATATGGTCGAGGCAGCTGCTGCCGCCTCCGGCGACCTCTTCCATGCCCAGCGTCATCTTGTGCAACGGCTCGGTAATGAAGGTACGAATGAAGAGGTAGACGATCCCGAGCAGAACAAGACTGATCAGGATAGCCAGCCCAAACAGCTTGAGACTGAAGGCGGTCGCAGAGCGATTGACCTGCTCCAGCGAGACGTTCATCGTCACCGCACCGAGCACCGAATCCTCCGGTGCCGCGGCGTGGCAGAGGAAGCAGTTCTTGCCCAGATAGTTGGTGCTGTTGAAGGCCGGGATGATGGCGCGCAGCACCTGGGCCTCCCGATCAATCTTCATGAACGGCTCGCCGGTCTCGAGCACGCGGCGCTCTTCGGCGGTGCGCGGCTGCTCGTGCTCACCGCCGGGGCCGTACTGGCGATTGACCCCTTCGCCACGGATCACGCGCATGTCGGAGACGTTCTGCAGCTCGATAATCTGGTCGAGGAACTGGTGACGCTGGTTCATCGTGCCGGTGATCATCAGCGTGGTCAGCCCGGCCATGGTCGTCTCGAAGAGCGAATGGGCAAACTCCTCCGACTGGTCGTACGCCGTCTTGCGCTGCTCCCACGAGGCCCAGCCGATCATCCCGGTCCAGGCCACGATCAGCAGCGCCCAGAGCACACCAACCAGGCGAATCCACAACTTGACATTATACAGGCGCTGCAGCATCGCTCTCTTCCCCCGCATGATTCGATTTATGCAGGATCACTCTCTAAGGAAGCGTTGAACAATTCTCATGCACCTCTGCGGTGCCTTCAAGTGCGCCATGGCAAGGCGGCGTTGGCAGCGAATGGTGATTCCCTTCGCAACAACGCCAACACCGCCAGGGTGCGCTTGAAGGCCCGCCCTTCGGGGCCGCGAGGCGCACACGGATACTGCGTTGTGTCGGCTTGCAAGGCAACCAGCATTGCTGCGCCAACACGCCTTGTCTCCCTGTGCGCCTCGCGGCCAGAGGCGTATGGGAATTGTTCAACGCTTCCTTAGGAGTATCCCATTGGGGATACAGTAGCAAAACTGCGCGCCGTAGGCGAGCCATCCGTTCAACTTCCATTAAACTGCAGCCCCGCCTCCCCAACCGTGACCCGAATCGTGTCACCCGGCAAGAAGTCACCGGCCAGGATGCGCTGTGCCAACGGGTTCTCCAACTGCTGCTGGATCGCCCGCTTCAGCGGACGCGCGCCGTAGACCGGGTCGAAGCCGGCCTCGCCGAGGCGGTCGAGCGCTTCTCCCTCCAGCACCAGCGCGAGGTCACGCTCGGCCAGCCGCTGGCGCAGGTAGCCGATCTGGATGTCGACGATCGCACGGATCTGCTCGCGACCCAGCGGGTGGAAGACCACCACCTCATCGACCCGGTTGATGAACTCGGGGCGGAAGTGGGTGCCCACCACCTCCATCACCGCCTGCTTCATCTGGTCGTAGTGCTCTTCACCGGCCATCTCCTGAATGAGTTGTGAACCGAGGTTGGAGGTCATCACCACCACGCTGTTGCGGAAGTCGACGGTGCGTCCCTGGCCATCGGTCAGGCGGCCGTCGTCGAGCACCTGCAGCAGGATATTGAAGACATCCGGGTGCGCCTTCTCCACCTCGTCGAGCAGGATCACCGAGTAGGGGCGGCGGCGTACCGCCTCGGTCAGATAGCCGCCCTCCTCGTAACCGACGTAGCCGGGCGGGGCACCGATCAGCCGCGCCACCGAGTGCTTCTCCATGAACTCCGACATATCGATACGCACCAGTGACTCCTCGGTATCGAAGAGGAAGGCAGCCAGCGCCTTGCACAGCTCGGTCTTGCCCACACCGGTGGGGCCGAGGAAGAGGAAGGA
Source organism: Gammaproteobacteria bacterium (assembly GCA_007128895.1). Lineage (GTDB taxonomy): Bacteria > Pseudomonadota > Gammaproteobacteria > SKWO01 > SKWO01 > SKWO01. The sequence continues at coordinate 10,768 of SKWO01000030.1, read as the reverse complement.
GCCGTTGGGGCGGTTGGGGTCGGCCAGGCCGGCGCGCGAGCGGCGGATGGCGTCGGCGACAGCGCGCACCGCCTCCTCCTGACCGACCACGCGGCGGTGCAGCGCCTCCTCCATGCGCAGCAGCTTGTCGCGCTCGCCTTCGAGCATCTTGGCCACCGGGATACCGGTCCAGCGTGAGACCACCTCGGCGATCTCCTCCTCACTGACCCGGTTGCGCAGCAACTGGGTCTCCTGCATCTCCGCCTGTGCCGCCATATCGAGCTGACGCTCCAGCTCAGGGATGCGCCCGTACTGCAGCTCCGACATGCGCGTCAGGTCACCGGCACGGCGCGCCGTCTCCAGCTCCACGCGGGCACGGTCGAGTGCTTCCTTGATGTGCTGCGCCCCCTGCAGTGCCGCCTTCTCCGAATTCCAGATCTCCTCCAGATCGATGTACTCCTTCTCCAACCGGCGGATCTCCTTCTCCAGCTCCTCCAGCCGCTTCTTCGACTCCTTGTCCGACTCCTTCTTCAGCGCCTCACGCTCGATCTTGAGCTGGATCAGGCGGCGATCGAGGCGGTCCATCGCCTCTGGCCGTGAATCGATCTCCATGCGGATACGGCTGGCCGCCTCGTCGATCAGGTCGATCGCCTTGTCCGGCAGCTGCCGATCGGTGATGTAGCGGTTGGAGAGCTGCGCAGCGGCGACGATGGCCGGGTCGGTGATATCGACGCCGTGGTGGACCTCGTACTTCTCCTTCAGACCGCGCAGGATGGCGATGGTGTCCTCGACGCTCGGCTCTTCTACCAGCACCCTCTGGAAGCGGCGCTCCAGCGCAGCATCCTTCTCGATGTACTTGCGGTACTCGTCCAGCGTGGTGGCACCAATGCAGTGCAGCTCGCCGCGCGCCAATGCCGGCTTGAGCATGTTGCCGGCGTCCATCGCCCCCTCGGCCTTGCCGGCGCCGACCATGGTGTGGATCTCGTCGATGAAGAGGATGATGCGCCCCTCCTGCTTGCCGATGTCGTTGAGCACCGCCTTGAGCCGCTCCTCGAACTCGCCGCGGAACTTGGCCCCGGCGATCAGCGCCGCCATGTCGAGCGCCAACAGACGGCGATCTTTCAGCCCCTCCGGCACCTCGCCGTTGACAATGCGCTGCGCCAGCCCCTCGGCGATGGCCGTCTTGCCGACGCCCGGATCGCCGATCAGCACCGGGTTGTTCTTGGTGCGCCGCTGCAGCACCTGGACCGCGCGGCGGATCTCCTCGTCGCGACCGATCACCGGATCGAGCTTGCCCTGCTCGGCGCGCTCGGTCAGGTCGATGGTGTACTTCTCCAACGCCTGGCGCTGCTCCTCGGCGTTCGGGTCGTCGATCTTCTGGCCACCGCGCATCTTCTCGATCGCCTGTTCCAGGCTGCCGCGGGACGCCCCGGCCTTGCGCAGCAGCTCGCCGAGCTGCCCCTTGTCGTCCACCGCCGCCAGTACGAAGAGCTCGCTGGAGATGTACTGATCCTTGCGCTTCTGCGCCAGCTTGTCGGCCAGATTGAGCAGCCGGCCCAGCTCGTTGCCCAGGTGAACCTCACCGGAGGCACCCTCCACCACCGGCAGCCGGTCGAGCGCCTCGCCGAGCGACGAACGCAGCCGGTTGACGTTCACATCGCCCTGCACCAACAGGTGGCGTACCGAGCCACCCTCCTGGTCGAGCAGTGCCATCATCAGGTGCAGCGGCTCAATGAACTGGTGGTCGCGGCCCACGGCCAGGCTCTGCGCATCGGCCAGCGCCATCTGAAACTTCGCGGTCAATCTATCCATTCGCATGGGGTCTCTCCAAAAAAGTGGCTATTGGCGCTATAGATGGGGCCGCCCCGGCCGCATTCAACCATCGGAGTATAGATAATCTGGTCGCCAACAGCCGATATTGATAACCTAGCCGGATGCCCGATACCGCTCTTCTTCTGCTCACCCTGCTCGCCACCGCCCTGGCTGGCGCCGCCGGCTACGCCTGGGCCCATGCCCGCGCCCAGCGCCAACTGGCCACCGAGCGTGAAGAGAAGGCGGTGCTGCGCGGTGAGCTCGAGGCCGAACGCCGCGCCGTGCATGAGCGCAACGCTGCGCTGGAGGCGGCCCGCCAGCAGCTCACCGAACGCTTCACCCACCTCTCCGCCGAGGCGCTGGCGCGCAACAACGAGGCCTTTCTGCGGCTGGCCAACGAGAACCTTGGCCGCTTCCAGGGTGAGGCCAAGGGCGAGCTGGAACAGCGCAAGCAGGCGGTCGAGGCGCTGGTCAAGCCGCTGCGCGAGGCGCTGGAGCGCACCGAGCGGCAGATCCGCCAGATGGAGAGCGAGCGCAAGGAGGCGTACGGCTCGCTCACCCGCCACCTGGAGACGATGGCGCAGACCCAGCAGAGCCTGCAGGCCGAGACGCGCAACCTGGTGCAGGCGCTGCGCCGTCCCGAAGTGCGCGGCCAGTGGGGTGAGATGACCCTGCGCCGGCTGGTCGAGCTGGCCGGCATGGTCGAACACTGCGACTTCTTCGAGCAGGAGCACACCCCTGGCGAAGGCGGTGCGCTGCGCCCCGACATGGTGGTACGCATGCCCGGCGGGCGCGAGATCGTGGTCGATGTAAAGACCCCGCTCGACGCCTACCTCGATGCGGTCAACGCCGCCGACGACAGCGCGCGCGACCTCGCCCTGGACCGCCACACCCGCAACGTGCGCACCCGCGTGCGCGAACTCGCCGCCAAGGGCTACTGGCAGCAGTTCAGTCAATCGCCCGACTTCGTCGTCCTCTTCATCCCCGGCGAGCAGTTCCTCTCCAGTGCCCTCGACCGCGACCACAAGCTGCTCGAAGAGGCGCTCGCCCAGCGCGTCATCCTCGCCACCCCGACCAGCCTCGTCGCCCTGCTGCGCGCCGTCGCCTACGGCTGGCGCCAGGAGCAGCTGGCCGCCAACGCCGAGGAGATCCGCAAGGCCGGTGAAGAGCTCTACAGCCGCCTGGCCACCTTCGCCGACCACCTCGGCAAGCTCGGCCGCAGCCTCGGCTCCAGCGTCGACCACTTCAACCGCGCCGTCGGCTCCTTCGACAGCCGCGTGCTGCCCGGCGCCCGGCGCTTTGTCGAGATGGGCGTCGGCGCACAGAAGGAGGTCGCCCAGCCGGAGCAGATCGACAAACTCCCGCGCAGCGTGGAGAACACGCCGGAGTCGTGAGCCGCATGGGTCAACCGGAGCGCACCGAGGCCGCCTACCAGCACTGTCTGGCGCTGGCACGCAGCCACTACGAGAACTTCCCGGTCGCCTCCCACGTGCTGCCCGCCCGCCTGCGCCGCCCGGTGGCGGCGATCTACGCCTTCGCCCGTCATGCCGACGACCTGGCCGACGAGGGCGACCACCCGCCGGCGTGGCGTCTTGAGCAGCTGGCCGCGTGGCGCGACCAGCTCAATGCAAGCGCCGCCGGCCAGCCACCGGGCGAACAGCCTATCTTCATTGCCCTGGCCGACACCATCGCCCGCCACCGCCTGCCGATCGAGCCGTTCCACCACCTGCTCGACGCCTTCACCCAGGACGTCACCACCACCCGCTACCCCGACTGGGCCACCACCCTCGACTACTGCGCCCGTTCCGCCAACCCGGTCGGCCACCTGCTGCTCCACCTCTACGACGCCGCCAGCGCAGAGAACCTGGAACGCTCCGACGCCCTCTGCACCGCCCTGCAGTGGATCAACTTCCTGCAGGACATCGGCCAGGATCTCGACGAGAACGACCGCCTCTACCTGCCGCTCGACCGCATGGCCCACCACGGCGTCACCCTCGAACAACTGCGCGCACGCCACTCAACCCCTGCCCTGCAGACCCTGATCGCCGAGCTGGCCACCCACACCGCCGCCCTGCTCGACCACGGCGCCCCGCTCGCCCGCGCCCTCAAGGGCCGCGCCGGGCTCGAACTGCGCCTGATCGTCAGCGGCGCCGGCCACGTCCTCGACGCCCTGCGCGCCCCACGCGACGACCTCTTCAACCGCCCGCGCCTGACCCCGCTCGACTACGCCAAGGTCGCCACCCGCGCCCTGTTTCGCTTTCCGACCCATCCAACCCAGAGAGGATGACCCCATGCCCGCCCCCCTGCGCGCACACTGGCTGCAGCACGTCCCGTTCGAGGGGCTGGGGCAGATCGAGCCGTGGTTGCAGGCGCGCGGCTATGCGATCAGTGCCACGCGCCTCTTTGCGGGCGAGCCTTTGCCCGAGCCCGGTGCGGTCGATCTGCTGATCATCATGGGGGGGCCGATGAGCATCAACGACGAGGCCGAGCACCCCTGGCTGGCGGCGGAGAAGCGCTTTATCCGTGCGGTGATCGAGCGGGGGCGGCCGGTGCTAGGCATCTGCCTGGGTGCCCAGCACATCGCCAACGCACTGGGGGCAAAGGTCTACCCCAACCCGCACAAGGAGATCGGCTGGCTGCCGATCGAATCGGTGGCGCCTGACGAGGCGGCGACCTTCCGCTTTCCGCCGTCGTCGACCGTCTTTCACTGGCACGGCGAGACCTTCGACCTGCCACCGGGCGCGGTCCGGCTGGCGCGCAGTGCCGGCTGCGAGAATCAGGCCTTCCAGCTCGGCGACCGGGTCATCGGCCTGCAGTTTCATCTGGAGACGACGCCGGAGACGGCCCGGGCGCTGGTCGAACACTGCGGCGAAGAGCTGCTGCCTGCCCGCTATGTACAGGACGAGGCCACGATCCTCGATGCCGAGGCCGCGCCCTATCCCGCGCTCCACCAACAGCTCAATGCGCTGCTCGACTACTTGCACGCGCAGGTCGGCACCGACGGGTCGCATGGCTGAGCCGCCCACGCGCCGCCTCTTCTTTGCCCTCTGGCCAGCACCCGAACTGGCCCAGGCGCTGACCGCCTGGCAGGCGGCACTGCCTCGCCACGGCGGTCGCCGGGTGCCACAACACAACCTCCACCTGACCCTCGCCTTCGCCGGCGATGTCGATGCCGCCATGGCCGCGTGCCTGCAACAGGGTGCCGAGGCGGTCACCGCCCCGGCGGTCGCGCTGACCCTCGACCGCATGGACCGCTTCGGCCCCCTGCTATGGATCGGGCCAAGCCAGACGCCACCCCCGCTGGCCGCCCTCGCCGAACAGCTCGCCGCGCTACTGACCCGGTGCGGCCTCACCCCCGACCCGCGCCCCTATCGCCCCCACGTCACCTTGATCCGCCACGCCCACCGCGCCCCGACCCAGCTACCCGAGCCACCCGCCCTGCCCTGGCACGCCGACCACTTCTGCCTGGCCGAGTCTCTGCCCGGCCAGCCGTACCGCCTGCTGCAGCGCTATCGGCTTGCTTGAGAAGACGGCAACGGCCAAGGTGCGCTTGCTGCCACGCCACCCACTCTCTAGAATCGACACCATCACTCTCTCTGGAGCCGTTTCATGGAGCGTCAGTACGTTCTTGATCAGCTGACTGCCAGCAAGCCGGAACTGGCGCGCCGCTTCGGCGTCACCCACCTCTTGCTGTTTGGCTCCGCTGCTCCATGACCCCGGATGAATACTGCCGCCAGCGCACGGCGGCCAGCGGCTCCAGTTTCTATTACAGCTTCCGCTTTCTGCCGGCGGCGCAGCGGCGGGCGATCCATGCGCTCTACGCCTTCTGCCGCGAGGTGGACGATGTGGTGGACGAGTGTAGCGATGCCGGGGTGGCGCGCACCACGTTGGAGTGGTGGCGCGATGAGCTGAGCCGTGTCTACGACGGGACGCCGCAGCACCCGGTGGGTCAGGCGCTGGCACCGGTGGTGGTGGATTACGGTTTGGCGCGCGAGCACTTCGAGGAGCTGCTCGACGGCATGGCGATGGACATCGGGCCGGTGCGCTATGCGACGCTGCGCGAGCTGGGTCTCTACTGCTACCGCGCTGCCGGCGTGGTCGGCATCCTGGCCGCGCAGCTCTTTGGTGCGCGCTCGCACCACACGCTCAAGTACGCGGTGGAGCTGGGCCATGCACTGCAGCTGGTCAACATCATCCGTGACGTGCGCGAGGACGCGGCGCGCGACCGCATCTACCTGCCGCAGGCGCTGCTGGCCCGCCACGGGGTGGCCGAAGCCGATCTGCTGGCACTGCGCCAGCCGGACGGGCTGGCGGCGGCCCTGGCCGAGCTGGCCGGTGTGGCGCGCGACCACTACCGCAAGGCGCTGGCATGGCTGCCGCTCGAGGAGCGCCGCGATCAGCGCAGCGGGCTGATGATGGCGGCGATCTACTTCACGCTGCTGGACGTGGTCGAGGCCGACGGCTTTCAGATGATGCGCCACCGTATCCACCTGGGCACGCTGCGCAAGCTCTGGATCGCCGGGCGGGTCGCCTTCGGGCCTGCATGAGCCTCTCACCGCAGATGCGCGTGCTGGTCGCGACCGGTGTCGTGGCACTGCTGCTCACGGCATTTGGCGTGGCACGCCACTGGCTGCCATACGACGGCATCGTGGTGACCTTCGAAAACCGCAGCACAACGCCGATCGCGTCGATCACCGTCGATTACGGCAGCGCCGACCGGCAGGGCGAACACCTGTTGCTGCGGCTGGACGCCGGGGAGCGCCGACGCCTCGCCTTGAACCATCCGCCCGCTGCCGGTTTCAATGTGGTGGTCCGCTTTGCCGATGGCGAAACGATCGAGTTCTGTGCCAATCGCGGGGTCGAGGCGCGCTACCAGCAGGTGCCGATTACCCGCTGAGCGGGTATGATACGCACAGGCTGATTCGATCCTGAGGGGGGTCATGGCAGACGACAACGAGCGCTTTTACGTCACCTCGCCGGGCGAGGTCGCACGCATCCTGCGCTACCTGCACAAGAGCAAGGCGATCGTGACCGGCCATCTGGACGGCGGCCGCCAGATGCTGCTGACGGCGATCATTCTGGTCGATGCCGCACGCAACCTGGTGGTGCTCGACCACGGCCCGGAGCCGTCGATCAACCGTCTGGTGACACAGAGCAACAAGCTCTTCTGTACCAGCCGCCTGGATCATGTCGAGATCAAGTTCACCCTGACCGGCCTGGGCGACGCCCTGCTGGAGGGGCAGCCGGTCTTTCGTGCCGAGCTGCCCAAGAGCCTCTACTACCCGCAGCAGCGCGAGTTCTTTCGCCTGCCGCTGCCTCGACTGCAGCCGCCGACCTGTACCGTACCGGTCGACCCCAAGGCACCCCTGAGACTGGAGGTGGTCGATATCAGCATCGGCGGCATCGGCACCCTCGATCGCAGCCAGTCGGGACAGATCACCCCGGATCACACCTATGCCAACTGCGTGCTGGACCTGCCGGGCCACGGCCGCCTGAACCTGACCCTGGAGGTACGCTCCATGGTCGAGATCACCGAGCGTAACGGTGACAAGGCACTGCGCATCGGCTTCGCCTTCCGCCACCTCGACCAGACCCAGTCGGCTACCGTCCAGCGCTGGATCAACCAGAAGCAGGTAGAGCTGCGCCGCACCACCCCAGATTGAGAGCGACTTGCGCCAGCTCGGCGGATACCGCACACTTTTTGGTCACTGTCACGATGGAAACTGCCATGAACGAGACCACCACCGGACCGTCTCAAGCCCAACAGCCCGATCTGGACTGGAGCCAGGTGCGCGAGACGGTGATGATGCTCAACCTTGCCGTCGCCCAGATCGAGCGCACCATGCACGACGGTGACGACTCGGTACAGACCCTGACCGACTCCTTCACCTCGATGGCCGGCAACGCCGAGGTGATCCACGCCGCCGCCGACAAGCTGGCCGAGAGCGCGGAGCGGGCGACCATTCTGAGCAACTGCGCCGCAATCGAAGGCAAGATGGGGCAGGCGATCGTCGCCTTTCAGTTCTACGACAAGCTAAGCCAGCGGCTGGCCCACATCGCCCACAGCCTGAACGACCTGGCCGGCCTGGTCAGTACCCCGGGCCGACTCTACAACCCGTACGAGTGGCAGGGGCTGCAGCAGAAGATCCGCTCCAAGTACACCAACGAGGCCGATCGGCGCATGTTCGACGCCATACTGGCCGGCGCCACCATCAAGGAGGCGCTGAGCCTGGGCGACCGGGCCGCCAACGACGAAGACGACATCGAACTCTTCTGAGTGAAACATGCAGCGGTCGTCATCGTCGGTGCCGGCTGGGCCGGCCTCGCCTGCGCCGTCGAACTGAGCCGGCAGGGGCGCCCGGTCATCCTGCTCGAATCGGCGCGCCAGCCGGGTGGGCGGGCACGGCGAGCACCGTTCGGCTCGCTGCGGGTCGACAACGGACAGCACCTGCTGATGGGTGCCTGCCACGAGACCCTGCGCCTGATGCATCTGGTTGGCGTCGATACCGCGCAGGCGCTGCGCCGTCTGCCGTTCGATCTGCATGTGGTGGGCGGCGGCGAGGCGCTGCACCTGAAGGCGCCCGCTCTGCCCGCACCGCTGCACATGGCGGCTGCGCTGCTGACGGCACGCGGCCTCTCGGTCGGTGAGCGACTGGCGGCCCTGCGCTGCGCCGCCGCACTGACACGGCTGCGCCTGGCCGAGGCCGACGACCTGCCTCTGGGCGACCTGCTGCAGCGCTACCGTCAGTCACCGCGACTGCAACGGCTGCTCTGGGCACCGCTGGCCCAGGCGATCCTCAACACCCCGCCCGAGCACGCCTCAAGCCGCCTGATGGCGCGCGTACTGCGCGATGCGATGGGACGCAGCCGCCACGACAGCGATCTGCTGCTCTTTCGCACCGACCTCGGCAGCGCCTTCCCCGACCACGCCATCGACTTCATCGAGCGCCACGGCGGCAGCGTCCGCCTGTGCAGCCGTGCCACGGGGCTCGCACTGGAAGGGCAGCGCGTCAGCGGGGTCGCGCTGCAAGACGGCACGGCCCTGTCGGCGGACGCAGTGGTACTGGCCGTGCCGCCATACGCCGCCCTGCGCCTGCTGCCGGATCAGCCGGCCCTGCAGGCGACGGCCAGCCAGTTGCGCCGGCTCGACAGCCAGCCGATCGCCACGATCTACCTGCGCTACCCGCCCTCGGTACGACTACCTGAGGCGATGATCGGGCTGGCCGAAGGGCCGATCCAGTGGCTCTTTGATCGCGCCCTGTACGGTCAGCACGGCCTCATCGCCGCGATTGCCGGTGGCTCACCGCCCGCAGTCCCGACCGATAACACGGCCCTGGCGGCGGCCGCGGCCGATGCCGTCAACCGGCTGCTGGGCAGCACGGTGACGCCACTGGACCATCGGGTGATCCGTGAACAGCGTGCCACCTTCACGGCCCGCCCCGGCATCGACGCCAGACGCCCCGGCCACGCCACACCGCTGGCCGGCCTGTGGCTGGCCGGCGACCACACCGCCACCGGCTACCCGGCAACCCTCGAAGGGGCCGTGCGCAGTGGTGTAGAATGCGCCCGATACCTCCTTCAATCGGACAACGGACAGCCGTGATGCAAAACCTGCAAGCCTACCAGCCCGCACCCGACCTGCTCGCCGGTCGCACTATTCTCGTCACCGGTGCCGGCAGCGGCATCGGTGCCGCCGCCGCTCGCGCCTTTGCCGCCCACGGCGCCACGGTGGTGCTGCTGGGCCGCACCATTCGCAAGCTGGAGGCGACCTACGACGCGATCGAGCAGAGCGGCGGGCCGCAGCCGGCGATCTACCCGATGAACCTGGAGGGGGCGGCACCAAAGGACTACGAGGAGCTGGCCACCACGCTGGGCAATGAACTGGGCCGACTCGACGGCCTGCTGCACAACGCCGCCCTGCTCGGCTCGCTGACCCCGCTGGAGCACTACGATCTGGCCCAGTGGTCGCAGCTGATGCAGGTCAACCTGAACGCCCCCTACCTGCTGACGCGCGCCTGCCTGCCGCTGCTCAAGGCGTCGGACGACGCCTCGGTCGTCTTCACCACCTCGTCGGTCGGTCGCCGTGGTCGCGCCTATTGGGGCGCCTACGCGATCTCCAAGGCGGCGTGCGACAACATGGCCGAGATCTTCGCCGACGAGCTGGAGGCCAACACCCCCATTCGGGTCAACACCCTCAACCCCGGCGCCGTGCGAACCCGCATGCGCAACATGGCCTACCCGGCCGAGGACCCGACCAGCCTGCCGACGGCTGACAGCCTGATGGCCGCCTGGCTCTGGCTGATCGGCCCGGACAGTCGCGGGCATACCGGCCAGCACTTCGATGCCCAGTGAGATCACCGGCATCCTGCTCGCCGGTGGCCAGGGCCAGCGCATGGGTGGCCACGACAAGGGGCTGATCGCGTGGCGCGGCGAGCCGCTGGCCGCCCATGTCTACCGCCGCCTCGCCCCTCAGGTGGCGCGCGTCATCATCAGCGCCAACCGCAACCACCCCTTCTACACCGCGCTGGGCGAAGTGGTCGTGGCCGACCGTGACGACGGCTACCAGGGACCGCTGGCCGGTATCGCCGCCGCCGGCGAGCAGGCGACCAGCGAGTGGCTGCTCAGCGTACCGTGCGACGCGCCACTGCTGCCGCTCGACCTGACCGACCGGCTCCGTGCGGCGATGGGCGCCGCACCGCTGTGCACAGTCAGCGACGGTGACCGACTGCACCCCACCTTTCTGCTCATGCACCGCCGCCTGCTGCCGGCGCTACGCGCCTTCCTCGATCGGGGCGAGCGGCGCATGCACGCCTGGCTGCGCGAACACGGCGCCGCCAGCGCCGACTGCGCCGACATCGCCCACGCCTTCTTCAACATCAACCAGCCGGGTGACCTCGAGCGTGGCTGAGCTGGCGGTCCCGGTCATCGCGGTCAGCGCCTGCAGCGGCAGCGGCAAGACCACCCTGCTGACCCGGCT
>SKWO01000007.1 GCA_007128895.1 Gammaproteobacteria bacterium | reverse complement strand
GACTCGGGCCAGAAACGGACGGCGCCCGCGAAGAGGCCCGCAAGCAATGCGGCCGAGAAAAACATGGCCAAACCTAGACGGAGCCAGACGCTTCGGATGATCGCTGGATTCAATTTCACCGCCGGGATTCCAACACGAACGGTGGGAAAAAACCACGCGGACGAGACAACGGTGGCTGCAATTCCCGATTTTCTCGCCACCAGGCGGCGCTGGTTCAATCCACGGTTTGGGTCTTCCAATTTTTTTAACGGCTACTGCCAACTGCTGACGTGAAAACGGTTCCGTAGTCCCGAGGATCAGCGTGCACGCCGGGTTCGTGTCTTGGAGCCACCAGCGAGAGTATAGTCCTCACAAATGCACGACTGATTTCCGGGCTCCCAACCGAATGGGTCGCGGGAGTCGAGACCTTGGGGATTCGAAGATTGTGAGCGTAGACAGCCTTGCGTAAAGCTCTGCTCTGCTGGGAGACGGGCGCAGGCCGAGGGCACGTGACGACGCTGACCACTGCGGCTCGCGGTCTCGCGGGCCTGTTTTCATGCACCGCAGCTATCCCCAGCTTCGAAAACGCGGATGAACTCGCACTCTGGGTCGAGAATGTCGAGCCGGCGCCGCAGCTGCTGCGCCTGCCGGATGATTCCGTCATTCCCCACCGCGTCGCGCCGAGCGTGCGAGGGCAGGAATCCGAGAAACTGCGATTTGCGTACAGTTGGGCCAATTGGCTTGGCCGCCGCGGGTTCCGCGATCCTGACCTCCTCCGCATCCGGGTTCGCTGGTGGAAGAACCTGATCATCGCCCACGCGTCGGACCTAATCGTTGCCGATTACGCACCCTGTGCCCTGCTGGCTGCCCACTGCCTTGGAATCCCAGCCATCGCAACGGGAACGGCACTCAGTGTGCCCCCGGCGCATCTACCCCGCCTCCCCGAGTTCATGCAGAGCCCCGGCGACGTGGTGCTAGATCAGGATGAGATGGTCGCCACGATAAACGATGCACTGGTTCCTATGGGGTTGACGCCACTTGATCGGCTTGCGCAGATCTACGACTGCACCCAGCCGATGCCCCGGTCTGTGTCGATTCTCGATCCCTACGAGCAGTGGCGCACCGGATCGCGCGTTCTCCCGCTGGAAAAAATACCCCCAATGTCGGCTGGCAAGGGAGACGAGGTCTTCATTTACTTTTCAACCGAGGAATTGCAGGACGAGGGTATCCTGGCGGCTCTCGAAACGTTGCCCCTGGTGGCCCGGTTGGTTGCGCCCGGGCTGTCCGAGGGAGTGTCGGCCCGGTTGCGAAAGGGTAATCCTCACCTGAAGATCGAAACGCGGTTGGTACCTCATGGCGAAATCGTTTCCCGAGCACGAGTGATCGTATGTGCCGGTCAGGCCGGGACCGCGACGTTGTCCTTGCTGTCCGGGATTCCTCTCCTCGCGCTTCCGTTACATGCAGAACAAGGACTGAACGCTCGCGGAGCATCCACATCCCGCAGTTGCCGGGCACTGTTCCCCATGGAGCGAACGGCGCAAGCGATTTCCGCGAGCATCCTGGAACTATGGGAAAGCACCGACTTGCAGTTTGCCGCCATAGAGCACGCGGCCCAACTTCGTGCGGAATTTAAGGAGGGTGCGATCGAAAGCTTCCGGTGGGCGGGGCAGGGGGTCTAGTCCGCAGCGCGAGAGACTGACACGCCAGTTGCGCCAGAGTTTTCGAGCTCACGAAGGTGGGGCAGTATTGCGGCTCGCGCTGGCCGCGGCTCTGGATCATCCAGGCCCTATGGACATAGTCTTGACATCACCCGAAAGGAGCCTAGAATTTTAATCCCGAGCTTACAGCACGTCCGCAATGGGGGAGTGTCATGACCGATCAGGACAACGACGACGTCAAGGGTTCAGGCGCTGAACACGTTTCGAAGGGGCCGGGAGCAGCAAGCTCTCGTCGCCGGTTACTGAAGGTTCTTGCCGGCGCAGGCGGCGTTTTCGCAACCGGTGCCTTCCTCCCGGAGCGGTGGACGCGCCCGGTCGTGAACCGGGTGCTGGTTCCGGCGCACGCACAGGCTACGGGCATAGTCGCCGGAAGTTTCGGTGGTGGCGGGGGTGCGATTGGTGGTCCCGGTCCAACGCACCGGAAGGGATTGGGGCGGCGTCTTTTGGACCTAATGATACCCTCAGCCAAGGCGGGAAGCAGCTATTTAGATTGTTATTCAGAGTTTGGGTTTTACGCTGAAGAAAAAATCTCATACCTGAATGTTTGTCTCGTTGTCGATGGGGAGAATCTTTCGATAGAAATCTATCCATGTGGTCGCGATACTGAAACCGCCTCCAACATAGCTTTGGCGGCAGACAACTCCTTTGGTCCCACCCCGGTCGGTCCGTTTACGGTTCGGGGCGAGTTGAGCCCTGGCGGTGGTTTGATTGATGTTACTGGTGTTGATCCTTGGACTTCTGATTCCGCCACTTGGGCGATCAGTGTAGCGCCAGGTGGCTGTCTTGGTGCGCCTGGATGTCGAGATTGTTATGAGGACATAGCGCCAGATTAGAATTTTTTTCGCCAGGAATTTTGTCGATTCAGAGAATGCCTCACAACGTTTCTAAGTGTGAGGGCGATAGATTCTACCGTGCGCGGTCCGTCGAATCATGGTCGGGTTTCCCCGTTGCGGGAGGATTCCCGGTGCAAGCCTTGTGTGTGAGTTAAGGCTTTGACTGTGGCCGCCGGCCTCCGAAAATAATAGCGAGTAATAAAAGATCGTAGGGTCAAGGCTACAGAATAAAGTATCCAGAGCCCGCGTCAGCATTTTGCGTCTGCGATGGCCCTTGTGACCCCGCTGAGTATCGGCTTGCCCGTCTTCAACGGGGCGCGCTATCTTCCCCAGGCGTTGGCAGCGTTGATAGATCAGACGTGGTCGGACTACGAGTTGATTGTGATTGACAACGCTTCGACCGACAAGACAGAAGAAGTTTGCCGGGCCTTTGCATCCGTCGATAAGCGAATCCGTTATTTCCGCAATACAGAGAATCTCGGCGCTGCTCGAAACTACATGCTCACACTGCATCATGCCCGGGGTGCCTTCTTCAAATGGGCTGCTCACGATGATGTATGCGCGCCCACTTTCCTTGCCCGTTGCATTGAGGAGTTGGCTAGCCGATCAGATGTGGTCCTGTGCCACAGCCAAAGCCGGAAAATCGACGCCGACGGCCGGGTGGGTGGTTTGTATGATCACGAAGTCGAGGCTCTGGACGAACTGCCTAGCCATCGTTTCCGCCGTATGATTCGTACGCCCCATTATTGCATTCCGATCTTTGGTGTGATGCGGACGGAGGTGCTACGCGCGACTCCCGGGCACGGGGGTTTCGTTGGGGCGGATCGCAATCTGCTGGCCGAGCTCGCTTTGCACGGAAAGATCCGGCTGATACCCGAGCCGCTCTTCGAACGTCGGCAACACGCTCAGACCTCGTTGGCTATGTTCCGCGATGAGCGTGCGCGCTTGGCCTGGTTCGAACCGAAGCATCATGGTCGGCGCTCTTTTCCAACCTGGCGAAGGTTGCGTGAGTACGGGGCGTCGATTCGGCGAGCGCCACTCAGCCCAGCCGAGCGAATTCAGTGCTTAGCTGAATTGGGCGGTTGGCTTGCCGGTCGCCACCATACCGGGGTATACAACGCAAAATTGATGTTGCGTGAATTGGCATCGTGAGGTCTGATGCTGGCTCACCGCAGTCTCGCGAGGATGCATGAGGTTGGCTGATCAGGAAGAAGGATCTTGAAAGTGCTCGTGACGGGCCATGACGGATATGTCGGGGCTGTCCTGGTCCCCTTCCTTCGCCGCGCGGGCTGCGAGGTCGAAGGACTTGACATCGGCTGGTTCGAGGGTTGTCATTTTGGTGAGACGCCGATTCCCATCCCGAGCCGGCGTGTCGACCTGCGTGACCTCGAACACGATTACCTTGCGGGGTTCGATGCGGTGCTTCACCTGGCCGCACTCTCGAACGACCCCCTCGGCGACCTGAATCCCGACGTTACCCATGAAATCAACTTCAGGACGACGATCCGGATGGCAAAGGTCGCTAAAGAAGTGGGTGTAAAACGATTTCTGTTCTCGTCTTCGTGTAGTTTGTACGGGGCGGGAAGTGACTCAGCACTCGATGAGACGGCACCTTTCCACCCTGTCACGCCTTATGGCGAATCCAAGATTCTCACCGAGAACGCCCTGTCCAAACTCGCCGACCGCCATTTCAGCCCGACCTATCTGCGGAATGCGACGGCCTATGGGATGTCACCTCAGCTACGTGTCGACATCGTCGTCAATAATCTCGTCGGCTATGCATTGACGACTGGAGAAGTGCTGATTAAAAGCGACGGCACCCCGTGGCGACCGCTTGTCCATGTCGAGGACATCTCGCGAGCTTTCCTCGCGGTCCTGCGAGCGCCTCGCGAAGCGATCCATGACGTTGCGTTCAATGTCGGCCGTGAGGGCGAAAACTATCAGATCCGCGATCTCGCCGAGATGGTGCGAGAGGTGGTTCCGGGAAGTCGCGTGACTTATGCGTCCGGGGGATCCCCGGATAAACGGAACTACCGTGTCAATTTTGGCCGCATCAACAACACACTGCCCAGCTTTCGCCCGGAGTGGACGGTGCGGCGCGGTATAGAAGAACTCCATGACGCGTACCGGGGCCACGCGCTAACCGAGGAAGAGTTTCTGAGTTCCCGCTACCTCCGGATAGCAAAGATCCGCGAGCACCTCGACGCGGGGCGCCTGGACGAAAGCCTGCGCTGGAGGGCAGGGCCCGCCGTCTGATGCTGAACAACTCAGTCGAGGTGGCGCTGCTTCGCTCCCGAACCTCGACCATGCCCCGTGCCGGAAGCCAAGTAATGAGTTACCCACAACAGCTAATTGTCGATCTCGAGAATGGCCGTGTCATTCAGGAGTCTCCAACCGGCTCCAGCGTACACCGGCTCGACTCGCCCGAGGCCTACCGCCTGATCTCACAGGTTTGGTTGCGCTGCGGTTGGCAAACGAACCATGTCTATACATATACTTGGCTCGGTCGTCCGATCATACAGTTGCCCGAAGATATCGTGCGCACGCAGGAAGTGCTATACGCACTGCGTCCCGACGTGATCGTCGAGACAGGTATCGCTCATGGTGGTTCGCTCATTTATTACGCCAGCCTGTGCGAGCTTATGGGAAAAGGTCGCGTAATAGGCGTGGATATCGAGATCCGGGAGCGTAATCGCAAGGCGATCGAAGATCACCCTCTTTTCCACCGCATATCTCTCATAGAAGGGGACTCTATTGATCCGGAGGTGGTAGAAAAAGTCCGCTCATCGATCGGCCCTGGCGAGTCCGTTTTCGTGATGTTGGACAGCCTTCACAGCGCGGCCCACGTTCGTGCCGAGCTTGAGGCCTATTCGCCGCTGGTCAGTTCCGGATCCTACATCGTCGCCGCCGACGGGATTATGGAAAACCTGGCGGGCTTGCAGCGGTACAACGATGAGCGCTCGACGGACGATTGGCATTGGAACAATCCAAAGACAGCCGCGGAGTCCTTCGTGAACGAGAACCACGACTTCGTGATTGAAGCGCCCCCATTCGTTTTTAACGAGAGCCCGATCAAGGACGCCGTTACGTACTGGTCCGCGGGCTGGATCAAACGGATCCGTGGAGGAGGGATAGTTTCATGAAGGTGGTCATTCTTGCCGGGGGTCTGGGAACACGGCTGGCTCCGATGACCACCGTGCTTCCGAAGCCCATGGTCGAGATCGGCGATATGCCGATTCTGATTCACATCATGCGATGGTACGCGAAGTTTGGCTTCGACGAGTTCGTTATCGCACTGGGCTTCAAAGGTGACGTGATCAAGCGTTACATGGTCGATCGCGGGTCACTGGGCGGTCACGTGAAGGTTGACTTCAAAACGGGGGCAGTCGAGTCACATGGGAGCCCGGGGATCGATTGGCGGGTCGAACTCGTGGATACGGGCCTCGAAGCGAAGACAGGAGCCCGTCTCCGAAAACTCCGTCATTGCCTCGACGGGACCTTCATGCTCAGTTATGGCGACGGCATCGCGGATATCGACATTAAAGCGTTGCTGAATTTTCACCGACGGCACGGTCGCTTGGCGACGCTCACCGCAGTTCGGCCGCTCGCTCGCTTCGGCCATTTGGAGTGTGAGGGTGATAGGGTCCGGCGATTCAACGAAAAGCCACAGCTCGGTGAGGGTTGGATCAATGGCGGTTTCTTCGTCATTGAACCCGAAGTGTTGGAGACGATACCCGAAGGGGAAGACGTTTCGCTAGAGATTGATGTCCTCGGGCGGCTCGCTGCCCAAGGCGAGCTCATGGCGTTTCGGCACACCACGTTCTGGCACTGCATGGATACAGTGCGTGATCTCAATGTGCTTGAGACCATGTGGCGCAGCGGAGAGGCCCCGTGGGCATGAGTGAATCGTTAGAGGAACAGGATGATCTGCCGCGACACGTGCCCGCTGAGTATGTGGTGGCTTGCCGCTCTTGTGGAGAATCCCGATTGGAAAGAATTCTGGACTTGGGTACGACGCCGCTTGCGAACGAACTGCGCCGCGATCCGGCCGTGCAGCAAGCCATGTACCCGCTTGCTGTCGTTCTGTGTCCGAGCTGCTCATTGGTGCAGACAAGCCACCGTTTGCCCGGCGAGGTGCTGTTTGGGCGCAGCTACCCCTATTTTTCGTCGGTTTCCAACGCTTATCTGAAGCATGCGAGTGAACATGCCCGCGAACTCATCGCACGGCGTCGGCTTGGGCGCGACAGTTTCGTGGTGGAGGTTGCAAGCAACGATGGCTACCTGCTGAGTAATTTTGTGGATCGCGGTATCCCAGTCCTGGGTATCGATCCTGCGGATGGCCCCGCAGCCGTGGCCCGTGCACGTGGTGTCGAGACCCTTGTGGAGTATTTTGGCATGGATGTGGCTCTTCGATTGCGAAACCAGGGAATTCGCGCAGAACTGATTTTAGGAAACAATGTTCTGGCCCATGTCAATGACGTTAATGATTTCGTTGCTGGCGTGGCCTGTTTATTGAAGGAAGAGGGTGAGGCGGTCTTCGAGGTGCCCTACCTACTCGACATGGTGGAGCGATGCGCTTTCGACACGATCTACCATGAACATAACTGCTATTTTTCGCTTACCGCGCTACGAAACCTCTTCGAACGCCATGGTCTTCGTATGGTCGACGTTCGTCGTCTTCCGGTCCATGGTGGCTCATTGCGGATTACCGTCGCGATGTGCGGCGAGCCCTCTGCGGCGGTTTTGGAATGTCTTGCAGTTGAGCGCGCACTCTGCGTCGCCGACAGGCATTACTACGAAAGCTTCCAGCGCCGCGTTCGCCGGTCGTTGGACTTGCTGCGCTCCCTTCTGAATGAGATTCGTGCGGAGGGAAAATGCATCGCCGCCTACGCTGCTGCCGCGAAAGGAGCCGTCATCATCAACGGTGCCGGCTTGGATCAGGAAGACATTGCGTACGTGGTTGATCGCAATCCTCGAAAGCAAAATAATTACATGCCGGGGAGCCGAATTCCAATCGTCCATCCGGACAAGCTCAGGACCGACCCACCTGACTATCTTTTGGTTTTTGCATGGAATCTGGTGGACGAGATCCGTAGCCAGTTGACGGACTTCAAAGGTCGCTACATTGTCCCAATTCCGGAACCCAGGGTCATTTGAAGTGAATCCCCGGGATGTTCTCAGCTTCGAACCCACGGTGGACAATTCTCCGCGAAGCTGCCCCGGTTGTGGCTCAGATAAGACGCTACCTTTCTTTGAGTTACAGGGTGTTCCGACCAACAGCTGTATTTTGCTCGAGAGTGCTGAAGAGGCCCGTAATTGCCCGGTGGGGCATGTTTTGTTGTGCTTTTGCCAGGAATGCGGGTTCATTGGTAACCATGCTTTCGAACCGAGACTCACCGAGTACTCCGAGCGCTATGAGGAGACTCAGGGATATTCTCGCACCTTCACCCATTACCTTGAGACACTGGCCCGGGACTTGGTCGACCGCATTGGGCTGCACGGAAAAAAAATCGTTGAAATTGGCTGTGGGAAGGGCGAGTTTGTGGCTTTGCTTTGCCATTTCGCAGAGGCGGAAGGCATAGGATTTGATCCGGCTTTCCGAGACGACCGTCGCCCCGGGATTGCGAAGGATAACGTATGCTACGTTCAAGATCGGTTCTCGAACGCGTATGCAGACCTGGATGCTGACTTCTATTGCTGTCGCATGACGCTCGAACACATTCCCGAGGTCGGGGAGTTCTTGCGCATGTTGCGCCAAACGCTTCGCAATCGACCCGATGCACTTATTTATTTTCAGGTACCCGAGTTCGAGCGCATCCTCGCAAATGGACTCTTCTGCGACGTGCCTTATGAGCATTGCTCGTACTTTTCGGGTCAAAGCCTTGAGCTGGCGTTTCGCAGGGCCGGTTTCGAGGTCGTGGGCACGGAAGTGGGTTACGGTGGGCAGCACCTTGGGGTGCTGGCGCGTCCCGGCGAAACCTCACAAGAGCGAGGAAACCTCAGAAGTCTTCGGCAGCTTGCCCTCGATTTCACATGGCGCAGTGCTGAGGGCGCGCGTGACTGGGTCAATCGTCTCGAACGGGCTACCGAGCGAGGCGAAAGGGTTGCCGTGTGGGGCTCTGGCTCGAAAGCAACTGCGTTCCTCTCTAGCCTCCGCATTTATGACGCCGTTACTCAGGTTGTAGATATCAACCCACACCGCCAAGGGCATTTCATGGCCAGCACCGGTCAACCCATCGTAGCGCCGGAGGAGCTCCTTAATGTTCGGCCCGACCACGTGATTATTATGAACCCAATGTACCGCGGCGAGATTTCGCAAATACTCGGACGCCTGGGTTTGGCGCCTCAGTTGCATGATCTTGCGATCCTCTCATAACGTATTGGCAGGCGAGACATCGATTTTCGGGCAAGCCCGTGATGACAATCCCGGGGTGGTCCCGACCGGAGTGGAGGGACAGAATTCGTTGGCTTTGGGTGCGGTTGGGGCGTTCAAGGTTTCGGTTGGGCCCGATCGAGTGCGGGATGACGTCCTGGTCAAGCGCGCGAGGACGCGGTTGAAACTCGGGTCCGCGGTGCATGAATGGAGCCGGCGACAGGATTTGAACCCGCGACCCTCTGATTACAAATCAGATGCTCTACCAGCTGAGCTACGCCGGCCCGGGATGCTCCAGGGCTCGTTGGTCCACCCATTGCGGGT
>SKWO01000049.1 GCA_007128895.1 Gammaproteobacteria bacterium | reverse complement strand
GGACATCTGGCAGGGGGAGTGGGCGGCATGGGCCGACGAGCTGGCCGCGTTGGCGCCCGATTTCCGTCTGCTGATCGCGGTCGATGAGGATGCGCAGATCGATGACCCGGATTGGCGTGCGACGCTGGAGCGGCTCGTCCCCCGGGTCGGCGTGATCGTGCTTGAGCCCGATGGCAGTGGCCCCGAGGGGATCGCCGCGCGCCTGCAGCGCTGGCAGTCGCTGCCCTGGCCGGTTGTGGTCGATCCCGGTGCCGGGGTCGATCCGGCCCCTTGGCGGGATGCGGTGGCCCGAGCCGGGGCTGGGCTGTGCTGGCGTGGGGTGGGCGCCTTCGACCTGCAGGGGCCTGCATGGGCGGTGGCGCGGCTGGCGGCGGCCGAGTTGAGCGACCTGCCGACCCTGCGCCGCGCGGTCGAGGCCGTGCTGACGGCCGCCGGAACGGTCTGCTGGCCGGCGCTGCTGATCGACGGTGATCCCCCGCCCGTGGCGCTGCTGGAGCAGGCCGATCTGCTCGGCACGATGGTCGCCCCGTCCGGCACATGAGTCGGCCCGTATGCTATCCTGAGCCGATGGACGCAGAGCAACCCCTGATCACCATTCGCAACCTGACCTTCCGGCGGGGCGGGCGGGCCATCTTCGATGGCATCGACCTCGATATCCCACGCGGCAAGGTGACGGCCATCATGGGGCCGAGCGGCACCGGCAAGACCACGTTGCTGCGGCTGATCGGTGGCCAGTTGCGCCCCGAGCAGGGCAGCATCGAGGTCGATGGCCAGCCGGTGCCACAGCTCTCCCGGCGTGCCCTGTATGCCTTGCGCAAGCGGATGGGCATGCTCTTTCAGAGCGGCGCCCTGCTGACCGACCTCTCTGTCTTCGATAACGTCGCCTGGCCGCTGCGCGAGCACACCGCGCTGCCGGAGGCGATGATCCGCGATCTGGTGTTGATGAAGCTGGAAGCGGTCGGCCTGCGCGGCGCGCGGGATCTCATGCCGGAGCAGCTCTCCGGCGGCATGGCGCGACGGGTGGCACTGGCGCGGGCGATTGCGCTCGACCCGATGATGATCATGTACGACGAACCGTTCACCGGCCAGGATCCGATCTCGATGGGGGTGCTGGTCAACCTGATTCGGCGCCTCAACGACGCGCTTGGGCTGACCAGCGTGGTCGTCTCGCACGACGTGGCGGAGACGGCGAGCATTGCCGACTACATCTACCTGGTCTCCGGTGGCAAGGTGGTCGCCCAGGGGAGCCCGGACGATCTGCGCGACTCCGAATCAGCGTGGGCGCGCCAGTTCCTCAATGGTCAGCCCGATGGGCCGGTGCCGTTCCACTACCCGGCGGCACCGCTGCGCGACGAGCTACTGCAGTAGCGCGAACCAGAGCGGCAGGGTCACCAGGCTGAGGGCGGTGGAGAGGGTCACCGCCATGGCATAGAAGGTGGTATTGAGTCGATAACGGTCACACAGCACCAGCCCCAGCACCATGCTCGGCATCGCCCCTTCCAGCGCCACGGCGATCAGCATCTCGCCGCTGAGGCCAAAGCCACGGGCGGCGCTCCAGACCACCAGCGGCATCAGCAGCAGCTGGGCCAGCACGACCGGCAGCAGCAGCCCCGGGTGGCTCGCCTTCAGCCCGGGCCAGCGCAGCCCCATGCCCAAGGCCAGCAGCATCAGCGGGATCACCGCCATCGCGAGCATCTCCAGCCCGCCGGCCAGTACAGCCGGCTGGGGCACCCCGGTCAGGCTGAGGATGGCCCCCGCCACGGCGGCCCAGAGTGGCGGGATCCGCAGCAGGGTGTGCAGCAGGGTCGGCCGTTCGTCGCTCTCGCCGAAGCGGCTGGCGATCAGAACGCCGATCGTCAGCAGCAGCGGGGTGCAGGCAAAGAGGTCGTACTGGATGACGACGCTGCGGGTCCAGCTGCCCAGCGTCGTCTCCAGCACCGGCAGCCCCATGTAGGTCGCATTGGGGAAGGCGGCGGCGAGGATGGCGGCGCCCAGTGCCGGGCGCGGAAAGGGCAGCCAGCGGGCCAGCAGTAGAAAGAGGCCGAGCATGGCCAGCACGCCGATTGCGGCGGAGCCGGCCACACGCAAGGCGTCACTGCCGAGGGGCGCACTCCACAGCGTGGTCAGGACCAGTGCCGGCAGCAGCAGGTGGTAGACCAGCGTGGTAAGGGCGCGACGCATCGCATCGGCCGCGACGCCGCCGGGGGTGAGCAGGCGCCAGCCAACCCCGCAGACAATGAGCAGCGCCATCCAGGCCAGGACGCTACCCATGCGGTCGTCTCGGTGGCGGTGGCAAAGGGGTCATGGCGCGTATTGTACGTGAAAAAACCATTTGACCGCACTCGGGCGTCACTATATAGTGAGGTTGTCAAAATGGGTTTTCCCATGGATGACAAGGCAAGAACTGACTGTTGGGTCCGGCAAGACGGTCTTCAGGCAGCTCGTATATCGACCGTTAGTCGGCAGGTGCGGTACCCGATAAGGCCCGGGCCCCGATGCAAGGTCAGCAGCAACATGAAATAGTACAAGGAGTACCGCAACATGCGCACAACTGGCACCGTAAAGTGGTTCAACGACAGCAAGGGCTTCGGCTTCATCACCCCCGAGGGCGGCGAGCGCGATTGCTTCGTTCACCACTCCGCCATCCAGGGCAAGGGCTTCAAGAGCCTGACCGAAGGTGAGCGCGTCGAATTCGACATCGTGACCCGTGACAAGGGTCCGTCGGCCGAAAACGTCGTCCGTCTCGACGCCTGAGACGACCGTTTACGGTAAAATGAAAGGGCCGCCTCCGGGCGGCCCTTTTCTTTTTTAACGGGTGGATGGGTGATGGGCGAAGTGAGCCAACGGGTCTGGCACCTGCTCTATACCAAGCCGCGTCAAGAGGCGGTGGCGCTGGAGAACCTGCAGCGTCAGGGCTATCACGCCTGGCTGCCGCGTGTGCGGGTGAAGAAGCGCCGTCAGCGGCGCCTGGTCGAGGCGGTCGAGCCGATGTTCCCGCGCTACCTCTTCATCCGTCTGGATCAGGTCACCGACAACTGGGGGCCGATCCGCTCCACCCTGGGCGTCTGTGGCGTGGTGCGCTTCGGCCACTACTACCCCGAGGTGCCCATCCCCTTTATTGAAGCACTGCAGCGGGATGCCGACGAGCACGGCATCCGTGACCTGACCGGTGCCGACACGCCTCAGCCGGGCGAGCGTGTCGTGGTCGCCGAGGGGCCATTGGCCGGTTATCAAGGGGTGCTGCAGGCACGCACCGGCAAGGACCGGGTACGGGTACTGCTCGATGTCGTTTGTGGCGGCCGCGCCATCGACCTGCCGGCTTCGGTCCTGGCCCGTGTGACCTAGCCCGCTACCACATCAGGTCGTCGGGCACCTGGTATTTGGCGTAGGGGTCGTCCGGGTCGCTCTCGGCTGCCGGCGCGTCGGGCTGGCTGGTGAAGAGGTACCAGTCGGCCAGCCGCTCACGGATACGCTCGGCGGTTGCGGTCGGGATCAGCAGCAGGTGCCCGTCCAGCCGGGTGACCGAGAGGGTGCCGGCGATCAGCTGGCGTTGCTGCTCCGGGCTGACGTGGATCTTGCTGATCTTGTTGTTCACGGTGAAGTGGTAGGCGATGGTGGCCTGCGCCATGTCGCGGGCCACCTGGTTGCTCTCGATGAGCTGGCGGATCTGGGCCACCGCCTCCTTGCGGGCCGCCTTCTCCTTGCGCTTCTGCTCCAAAGCCTGATCACGGGCACGCTTCTGGTCGGCCGCCGGGTCGGGGCGCGGTGTGGGCGCGGCCGTCCGTTTGCCGCCCTTCTGACGTTGCTGGCGCTGGGCCTGCTGCTGCTCGCGCTTGACCTTGCGTAGCCGCTCGCTGTCGGCCAGGCCGGCCTTGATCAGTTGTTCCTGCAGTGACATGGGGGATCGCTTCCGTGGTCAAAAGATGATCTGGTTGAAGAGGCGGCGGCTCTCCGGCTCTTCCAGCAGGTGGTGGGCGATGAGGAAGGCGGTCGCCGACCAGACCTGGTGGAAGTTGGAGCGCCGCCCGATCAGGCTGCCGGTGACGCCGTCGTAGTACTCCGGCCAGCCGTCACCGGGCAGGCGCCGGGCGGCGGCGTCCCAGGCGCGGATGGCCAGCTCGTCGCGCCCGGCGCGCATCGCCGCGGCGACGAAGGTCCACAGCAGGACTGGCCAGTTGCCGCCGTTGTGGTACGACCACGGCGCGTTCTTCGGGTCGCTGCCGGTGAGCAGCCGCCACTCGGCGCCGGCCAGCGCCGGATAGCAGAGCTTGAGCGGCATCTCACCGACCAGCGTCTCCCAGTGGCGGGTGTAGAGGTTCATGATCGCCGCCGACTCCTCGTGGGTGGCCAGGCCAAAGAGGATGGCCAGGTGGTTGCCGAGGGCGAAGAAGCGGAAGTCGATCCGTCCGGGACCGACGTTGCCGACCAGGTAGCCGGCGTCGGCCGGTAGCCAGCCGTCCAGCAGCCACTGCGGGATCGTCTCCGGGTAGACGTTGAGCACGTTGACCGCCTCGGTGCCGAACTCCTCGGCCTGGTAGCGGTGGATATCGTTGAGGCGGTTGCGGTCGAGCCAGTAGTAGAGGCGCACGAAGGAGCGCAGGCTCTGCAAGCGGCTGGCCGCCATCGCCAGCAGACGGTCGGAGCGCTCGCCCGGTTGCAGCAGCTCGCCGGCGATGGTCAGCATCGCGTAGTAAAGCGATTGGATCTCCAGCGGGTGGCCGTAGACGCCCATGCGCCGGTCGATCATGAAGCTGGCGTCCGGTACCAGCATGGTGGGCGCCGACTCGAAGCTCTCCTTCAGGTAGAGGTCGAGGGTCAGACGAATCGCCTCCTGCACATCGTCGCGCTCGACAAAGGCCTGATCACCGGTAACGTTGCGATAGGCACGCAGCAGGAACATCCACCACATCGCCGAATCGACCGGGGCGACCCGGCCGATGGCGCGATCACCGAAGTCGGCGACGATCTGTTCGCTCTCGCCGTCATTGACCACGCGAAAGCTCGCCGGCATCAGGCCCTGGGCGCGCTGGTGGCCAGCCATCACCTGCAACTGGCTGCGCAGGCGCAGCACGGTGAGCAGGAAGTTGCGCACAATGGCGCTGCGCCCCTGCAGCAGAAAGACGATCGCCGACGGCACGAAGTCGCGCACGAAGCACTCCTCGTAGTTGGCTGCGACCGGGGAGGGGTCGCACGCCGCGGCGGTGCCGATCGGCTCGCCCTGGTAGGTGATGATCGACTGGTCGAGCAGTTCCCGCGCCGAGCGGATCGCTTCGATATGCATCATGATGTTTTGCCGTCGAAGACCAGCGCGACCACGGCATCGAAGTGGCTGGCAAAGTGGATCGTCATGCCCTCACGGATGTAGTCCGGCAGCTCGTCGTAGTCACGCCGGTTGGCGTCCGGCAGAATCACCTCGTTGATGCGGCTGCGCCGCGCGGCGATGATCTTCTCGCGGATACCGCCGACCGGCAGTACCTGGCCAGTCAGGGTCATCTCGCCGGTCATCGCGACCGGTCGGGCGATCTTCTGCCCGCGCGCCAGCGAGAGCAGCGCAGTGGCCATGGTGATGCCGGCGCTGGGGCCGTCCTTTGGCGTCGCCCCCTCGGGGACGTGCAGGTGGACAAACGCCTCGTCGAAGAAGGCCGGGTCGCCGTTGTGCTGCTTCAGATGGGAGGCGACGTAGCTGTAGGCGATCTCGGCCGACTCGCGCATCACCTCGCCGAGCTGCCCGGTGAGCTTGAAGCCGCGGTTCTTGGAGTGGACCAGGGTCGCCTCGATCAGCAGCGTGGCACCGCCCATCGCGGTCCAGGCCAGCCCCACGGTGACGCCGACCGCCGGCTTGGGCCGCTCCGGGCGGAAGAGCGGCTTGCCCAGGTAGGTCTCCAGGTCGTTGGCACCGATATGCAGCGGCGGGGTGGTCTCCTGGGAGAAGCTGACCACCGCCTTGCGCGCGATGCGGCCGAGCTGCTTCTCCAGGTTGCGTACCCCGGCCTCGCGCGCGTAGCCCTCGATCACCTGGCGCAGCGCGGCGCGGGTGATGCGCACGTCGCCACGGCTCAGGCCGTTGCGTTCGAGCTGGCGCGGCCACAGGTGGTTACGGGCGATGTCGACCTTCTCTTCGGCGATGTAGCCGGAGAGGCGGATCACCTCCATGCGGTCGAGCAGCGGACCGGGGATGGTGTCGAGCTGGTTGGCGGTGCAGACAAAGAGCACCTTGGACAGGTCGAAGCGAACATCGAGGTAGTGGTCGAGGAAGTCGCGGTTCTGTTCCGGGTCGAGCACCTCGAGCAGGGCCGAGGCGGGGTCGCCGCGGTAGGAGTCGCCGATCTTGTCGATCTCGTCGAGCATGATCACCGGATTGGCCGTGCCGGCCTCCTTGATCGCCTGGATGAACTTGCCGGGCATGGCGCCGATGTAGGTGCGCCGGTGGCCCTTGATCTCGGCCTCGTCGCGCATGCCGCCGAGCGAGAAGCGGTAGAAGCGGCGTCCGATGGCGGTGGCGATGGAGCGCCCGATCGAGGTCTTGCCGACGCCGGGCGGGCCGACCAGCAGCAGGATCGAGCCGGAGATCTCACCCTTGCGAGCGCCGACCGCGATGAACTCGATGATGCGCTCCTTGACGTCGTCGAGGCCGTCGTGGTCACGATCGAGGGTGCGCCGGGCGCGGGCGACGTCGAGCAGATCCTTCGAGTAGCGACCCCACGGCAGGGCGGTGATCGCATCGAGGTAGTTGCGCGTGACCGCGTATTCCGGCGAGCCGGTCTCGAGCATCGAGAACTTCTCCAGCTCCTCGTCGATGCGCTCCCGTGCCTGCTCGGAGATCTTCAGTTTTTTCAGCCGCTTCTCGAAGCGCTCCTTCTCCGCGGTACGGTCGTCCTTGGAGATGCCCAGCTCCTGCTGGATCGCCTTGAGCTGCTCCCTGAGGAAGAACTTGCGCTGCTGTTCGGAGACCTTCTCCTCCACCTGCTGGCGGATCTGGACCTGGATCTTGGCGACCTCCAGCTCCTTCTTGATCAGTACCAGCACCTTCTCCATGCGCTTGCGTAGCGGCAGGGTTTCGAGCACGTCCTGCAGCTCCTCGCGTGGCGCAGTGGTCAGGCTGGCGGCGAAGTCGGTCAGCGGCTGCGGGTCGTTGGGGCCGAAACGGTTGAGGAAGAAGCGCAGCTCCTCGCTGTAGAGCGGATTGAGCGGCATCAGCTCCTTGAGCGTGTTGATGATGGCGATGGCGTACGCCTTGGCCTCGTCGCGGTCACCGCGCAGGCGCGAGGTCGGGTACTCGACACGCACCTGATAGGGCGGCTTGTCAGAGAGCCACTCGACCACGCGAAAGCGCTGCAGCCCCTCGGCGATGAACTGGATCTTGCCCGAGGTGCGGGTCGGGTGGTGCATGCGCACGGCGGTACCGATGGTACGAAAGTCACCCGGCGTCGGTGCTTCCTGCCCCTCCTGCGGGGTGACCAGCAACAGACCGGCGATCGGCTCGCCGGAGTCGGCGATCTGCTTGATCGTCTTCAGCCACGGGTCGGTCTCCATCACCACCGGTACGGTCTGGGGCGGGAAGAAGGGGCGCTCGGTGATCGGCAGAATATAGAGGGTGGTGGGTAGCACCTCACTGGCCACCGCCATGCCGGAGCCCTTCTCCTCGGCCTCGTCACGGCTGAGTACCTCGGGTTCGATCGGTTCAGGGATATCGAAGTCGTCGTCCATTGCCTCATCCATGTCGTCGTCATCGAAGAGATGCCAGTCCTGTACTGTGACGCCCGGTTTCAAAACAGTCCCTCGAATGGTTGTACCTCGACCCGCTCGCCGGGTTCGACACCCGTGCAGTCGGCCGGCAGCACGATGAAGCAGTTGGCCAGGCTCATCGAGCTGAGTACATGCGAGCCCTGGCGTCCGGTCGAGCGCACGACCAGCTCGCCGTGCTCGTCATGGCCGAGGATGCCGCGCTGAAAATCGGTCCGCCCCGGACTCATCCTGAGCCGTTCAGCGGCCGGCACCTTCAACGTCAACGGGGCGCTGGTCGCCTCACCGGCGAGGCGGCGCAGGGCCGGCAGCACCAGTTGGTAGAAGGTCGCCATCACCGCGACCGGGTTGCCCGGCAGGCCGAAGAACCAGGCGTGGTCGAGGCGGCCGAAGGCGAACGGCTTGCCCGGCTTCATGGCCACCTTCCAGAAATTGACTTCGCCCAGCTCGCTCAGCGTCTCCTGCACGTAGTCGGCGTCGCCGACCGAGACACCGCCGGAGGTGATCACGGCATCGGCGGTCGCTGCGGCGGCGCGAAAGGCCGCCACCACATCGGGGCGGCGGTCGCGGATGCAGCCGAGGTCGATCAGATCGACGCCGAGGCGGCTGAGCATGCCGTGCAGGGTATAGCGGTTGCTGTCGTAGATCTGGCCGTCTCCGAGCGGCTCGCCGGGGGCACGCAGTTCGTCCCCGGTGCTGAAGAAGGCGACGCGGATGCGGCGGCGCACCGCCACCTCTGCAATGCCGAGCGAGGCGAGCAGGCCGAGGTCGGCCGGCTGCAGGCGGCGGCCGGGGCTGAGGATCGTCTCGCCACGGGCGACATCCTCGCCGGGGTGGCGCACGTTGGCGCCGGCGCGGTGGCCGTGGCCGATGTGGATCGTGTTGCCGTCGATCTGAACCAGCTCCTGCGGCAGCACGGTATCGCAGTCGTTCGGCACCTTGGCACCGGTCATGATGCGTACGGCCTGATCGGGTGCTACCCGCCCTTCGTAGGGGATGCCGGCCCAGGCCGTGCCGACCACGCGCAGGGCGATCTGGTCGCCGTCGGCAGGCAGCACTTGGCTGTTGAGCGCGTAGCCGTCCATCGCCGAGTTGCGGTGGGGCGGCACATCGACCGGCGAGATCACCGGATTGAAGACCACGCGCCCCAAGGCGCTGCGCAGCGGCAGGGTCTCGAAGCCCTCGACCGGATGGATCGCATCGACCACCCGGCGTCGGGCGTCGTCGACCGCGAGCAGTCCGGTGGGGGTGTCACACGGGTTGCGGGTACTCATCATGGTATCTCGGATTCCAGGTTGCGCCGCCCCTATGGTAGCGCATGGCCGATGAAACGGCACAGCCAGTCAGCGATGGCGTCCGGCTGATCGAGGTCGAGCCAGGCCACCGTGGCGCCATCCGGCGCCGGTACCGTGGAGGCGACGGCAACGACGTGCGGGTCATCCGGCCAGAGCGGTGCTCGGCCCCGCTCCGGGCGCCAGACCTCAAGGCGCGGCACCGGCTCGTGCTTGAAGCCTTCGGCCAGGACCAGATCGGGCCGTCCCGGCAGCCGTTGCAGCAGGGTGGCGAGGGTGGGCAAGC
>SKWO01000059.1 GCA_007128895.1 Gammaproteobacteria bacterium | reverse complement strand
GCCCCCACAGCACCTCGAGCCGGTCCAGCCGCCACCCCTCGCCGGTCTCCGTCTCGGGGATCAGGCCAAAGACCCAGGCGTCGCGAATGATCTTGCCGGACTGGGTCATGCCGCCGTTCTGCTCGTTGTTGATGCCCACATAGGTCTTCATGTTGCGCGTGCTCATCGGGTAACCTCGTGTGCGTTGATCAATTCGCCTGCACCACTGCGGGCAGGCGAACAGTAAAGATGGTGCCGGTGCCGAAGGTACTGTCCAGGGTAATGCTCCCTCCCATCATCTCGGCAAAACGGCGACTAATGGTCAATCCAAGGCCGGTCCCACCATAGAGACGGGTAGTCGAACCGTCGGCCTGGGTGAAGGGCTGAAAGACCTGCGTCATCTGCTCGGGGGTCATGCCGATCCCGGTGTCCTCCACCTCAAGCACGATCGTGTCACCCAAGGCCTGCACCTCGCGCCTCAGCCGTAGTGTGACCTCGCCGTTCTCGGTAAACTTGACCGCATTGGAGAGCAGATTGTAAAGGATCTGGCGCACTTTGGTCCGATCTGCAGTAATCGCACCGATCTCATCGGGACAGTCGAGGCAAAAACGGTTACGACGTCGGTCGGCCAGAGGCTGAACGGTGGCACGGATCTGCTCCGCTTCTTCGGCCAGATCAAAGCACGCGAGCTCAAGCTCCATCTTGCCGGCCTCGATCTTGGAGAGGTCAAGCACATCATTGACCAGCAGCAGCAGGTGGTTGCCGGCACCACGGATCCGCTCCAGATCGCCCATCACTGCGGCATCGGCATGGTCCGACATCTCCTCCTGCAGCAGCTCGCTGTAGCCGATGATGGCGTTGAGCGGGGTACGCAGCTCGTGGCTCATGTTGGCCAGAAAGAGGCTCTTGGCCTGGCTCGCCTCGATCGCCTCCGCCCGCGCCTCCTGCGCCCTGCGCTCAGCCTCGCGCAACTGCCGGTGGCTCTCGCGCAGTTGTCGATGCAGCCGATGCACGCGCAGCAGCTCCAGGGTGACGATCAGCAGCACGATCAGCAAGGCAATGAAATAAGGCGCCACCTTGCGCAGGTCGAGCTTGGGCGACGCTATCTCCAGACGGATCCAGCGGTTATAGATCGCTTCCCGCTCCTCCTGGGGAATCGCATCGAGCCCTTTCTGCAAGATGCCGAGCAGCAGTGGCCAGTCGTTACGCACCCCCATGGCCAGGTCAAAGGCGATCGGCATCTGACCGGATATCTTGAGATTGGACAGCCCCTGACGCTTGATCAGATAACTGACCGAAGCCAGGTTGTCGACAAAGGCATCGACCTCCCCGAGTGCCACGGCCTCCAATCCGGCAACCGTACTGTCAAAATGGCGCAGTTGCAGCTCAGGATGCTGACTGGCCAACCACTCCTGCGAGGCATAGCCGCTGACCACTGCCACTTCCTTGCCCCGCAGACCGGCCGCACCGTGGACAAAGTCGACATCGGTGGTGGTGACGATCACCATCGGCGAGCGAATATAGGGACGGGTGAAGCTGGCGTAACGCACTCGTGCCGGCGTCGCCGCCGCCATGGCGAACATGTCGAGCTCGCGCGCCTCCACCTTCTGCATCGCCGTGATCCAGTCGGTATCGGTCGCCGCCTCGAAGGTCACACCAAGCAGGACGGAGAGCCGCTCCAGGTAGTCTGCGGCAATACCGGCATGGCGCCCCTGTGCATCGACGAAGTCGAGCGGATACCAGTCAGGATCGATCGCCACCCGGATCACCGGATTGGCTGCCAGAAAGGCCTTTTCCGGCTCGCTCAGGCGCAGCCCACTCTCGGCGCGGCGCTCGAACAGGACCTGGCTATCCATGGCCACGTCGCGATCAAGCAGACCGTGGCGGGCGTAGATCTCGGCGATGTACTGCAACCGACCCGGGCTGAGACTGCCCAGCGGGATATTGAAACGCGCCACCATCTGCTCGATGGCACGCGCCTCGTGCATTAGGGCATCGAACGACTTGCGATCGCTGTAGCGCTCGATAATCAGCGCGGCGACCTCCTCCTTGTTGTCCAGCGCATACTCCCAGCCGCGCAGCACCGCCCGGCGCATCGCCTCGACCCGCTGCGGGTTGTCGCGCGCCTCGCGTCGACTGGTAAAGAGCATGTCACCATACAGGTCGATACCGTAGTGAGCCGGATGGATGACATTGACCGCATGGCCCATCTGGCGCAGCAGATAGGGCTCGTTGGTGCTGTAGGCGTGGATGGCGTCGGTCTCGCCGCGGGTCAACGCACCCAGGTCGGTCCCTGAGGGGCTACGCACATAACCGGCCGACAAGACCCCCTGATCGGCCAGCATGGCCAGGATCGGAAAACCGTCGATATCGTCATCGTAGAGACGGATGCGCCGACCGACCAGATCGGCCGGCGAGCTCAGGCCGGAGCTGGCCAGCGTGAGGATCACATTGGGCGAATGCTGGAAGATCGGGGCCACGATATGCACCCCGGCGTCATGCTCGGCATAGAGCAACAGCGCCGAATCGGCCACGCCGTAGTCGGCATCCCCTTGCAGCACCTGCAGGATATTGTTCCGTGCAAAGTCGCGCTCCAACAGCACGACATCCAGCCCCTCATCGGCGAAGAAACCCTTTTCCAGCGCAGCGTAGTAGCCGGCGAACTGAAACTGGTGGTGCCACTTGAGCACCAGCCGCACCGGCTCCCCGGCCCAGACCGGAGAGATCAGCGCACAGAGCGCGACCAGCAGCGTCAGTCGACGAGCCACGGGAGAGTCAAACGCGATCATGACGCCGCCAACGGCAAGGTCATCACCACACAGCAGCCACCCTCGTCACCCTCTTCCATATGGATCGTACCGTGGGCCTGCTGTACCAGCCTGCGTGCCACGGCCAGCCCCATGCCGATACCCGAACGATCACTGGAAACAAAACGGGTGAAGAGATCGAAGGCTTGTGCACGATACGGCTCGGCCAGCCCGATACCGTTATCGACAAAGCGCAGCGTGCAGGTATCTGTCCCGACCACGCACTGCACTCGCACCTTGAGCGGCCGCTCCGCATGGCGGTAGTGTCGCGCATTGTCCAGTACAATGAAAAAGAGCCACGCCAGCCGTCTTTCATCAAAGTGTAGCGGCGGCAGCGACGCCTCCACGACCACGGTCTCTCCGTACGTCAGCCCTACATCGGTGATGGCCTGTTGCAGAACGGCCATGGCATCGACCGACTGCAGTTCGCCCGCCTCCAACTGATCCAGGGAAAGATAGCGCTGCACCTCACGTACCAGGCCGGAGAGGCGCTCGGCCTCCTTATAGATGAATTGTAGCGAGTGACAGGCCACCTCATCTTCCAACGTCGGAACCCGCTTCTTGACGATATCGCTGAAACTCATCAAGCGGCGCACCGGCTCCATGAAGTGGTGAGCCATCACCTCGCCCAAGCGGGTCAGCTCCGCATTGCTCTGCACCAGCGTAGCCATCAACTGCTCCCGCTGCACCGCATGCGCTTGCAAGGCCTCGTTCGCCACCTGCAACGCACGCCTTGACTGCTGCTCCTGCAGATCATTGGCCCGCAGTCGACGATAGCCGAGCGCCAGACCGCCCAACCCAAGCAACCACACCGCGCCCAGCGAGCCGAGCGTGACATGCCGACTCTGCCGCTCATGTCCCATATATGTCTGCAGCGGCACCGACACCGAAACGCCGCCGCGAATATCACCCAACTGATAGCCCTGATGGCCATGGCAGTAGAGACAGCCCTGTTCGGTCACCATCGGCGCCATGTAGCGCAGATGAGGTTGCCCATCCAGATCGGTCACCTCGACCCTCTCGGTCTCACCGCGCCCGAACGCCTGCAAGGCCCTCGACTCCCACGCATCGGCCAGATTCTCCGGGCGCAGGGGATCTTCACTGACAATCCGACCACGCACACCGAAGAGGTCCCCATACTGCTCATGCAGCATGCGCAACATATACGCCGGATTGATCAGCGTCAGTTCACGCCCGGTGTCGGTCACGATGTCACGTTCAGGCATATGGGCCAGATACGGATTAGGTGGGGTGTGCTCCGTGGCCGGCACATAGACGCCACCGTACTGGGTGGCCCAGAAGCGAAAGGCCTGATCCTTGTCGAAGTTGGCCTTAGCCTCCTTGGTGGCCAACTCGAGAGTCACCGCACGCAAATGCTGGACTTGCCAGAAAGCGAGACCGACAAACGTCAGCGTCCAGACCAGCGAGGCCATCAAAACATAGTGGTGGGCCCGAACACGTCTGGTGGCAAAGAGGGAGCTTGGCTGAAGCAAGTGCTTATCGCCCTGGATGATTGATGATGACGCCAATAGCGCAACAACATATACGGGTTAATAATCATACAGCAGGGCAACGAACGTGTCGAAAGCAAAACCGACCATTCAAGCGCCGCACCTCACCGTCATTGACAAGCCCATGCGTGCGCATTACCGTCAAATACACCCACTGCATCAAGGATCCAACGCGTCATGCAACGTCTTTTCGCCCTGTTAGCCTGCTCATGGCTGACTGTCGCCAGTTTCGGTCTGACATCCGCCCTTGCATCATCCACCACGGCACCAGCCGCTCTGCAACCCGTCCAACACCACTCAGGCACCCAACTGGACGCAGCCAAACAGGCCGGACACCTGGGTGAACGGTTCGATGGATTACTCGGCGCTGTACACCCCTCCGTTCCCAGCCATGTTGCTGCCCTGATGGAGCGCATCAATAGCGAGCGCCTGGCCGCCTACCGCCAAATCGCCAGCCAGAACAACGCCTCCGTACAGGCCGTTCAGACCATGGCCGGACGAATGCTGATGGAGCGATCCGCCCCCGGAACCTGGGTCAACGAAGGTCGTGGGTGGGTACAACGCCGCTGAAGGCGGTGGCGACTACAGAGCCGCTATGGCTTCTCGGCCGTTTGGCCACAAGCAAGCGAATGGCGGAGAGAGAGGGATTCGAACCCTCGGTACGGGGTTACCCGTACACACGCTTTCCAGGCGTGCACCTTCGACCGCTCGGTCATCTCTCCGTGAGGTGAACTGTGGAGTATACCAGATCAGTCGCGCAATGATTAAGCGGTGAGGCCGATTTTTCCCGCCTGCTGGCGGATGTGCTCGATCTCGTCGCGCAGGCGGGCGGCGGCTTCAAATTCGAGGTCGCGGGCGTGCTGGTACATCTGCTTCTCCATCTTCTGCAGGCGACGCTCGAGCTGCTCCGGGCTCTCCTTGGCGTACTGCAACGCCTCTTCTGCCACCTTGGCGAAGTGGTCGGCGTTGTCAGGGCCGCCGGGCAGGTCGAGTTCCATGATGTCGTGGATCGCCTTGCGGATACCCTGCGGGGTGATGCCGTGTTCGCTGTTGAAACGGAGCTGCTTTTCGCGGCGGCGCTCGGTCTCGTCGATGGCGCGGCGCATGGAGCCGGTGATGCGGTCGGCGTAGAGGATCGCCTTGCCGTTGAGGTTGCGCGCAGCGCGCCCGATGGTCTGGATCAGTGAACGCTCAGAGCGCAGGAAGCCCTCCTTGTCAGCGTCGAGGATCGCCACCAGCGCCACCTCGGGGATGTCGAGCCCTTCGCGCAGCAGGTTGATGCCGACCAGGACGTCGAACTTGCCCAGACGCAGATCGCGGATGATCTCGACCCGCTCCACGGTGTCGATGTCGGAGTGCATGTAGCGCACCCGCACATCGTGCTCGTTGAGGTACTCGGTCAGGTTCTCGGCCATCTTCTTGGTCAGGGTGGTCACCAGCACCCGCTCGCCCACCTCGGTACGACGACGCGCCTCGCTGAGCAGATCGTCGACCTGAGTGGCGACGGGGCGAATCTCGACCTCCGGGTCGATGAGGCCGGTGGGGCGCACCACCTGTTCGACAATCTGGCCGGAGTGCTGCACCTCGTAATCGGCGGGGGTGGCCGAGACGTAAATGGTCTGCGGCGCCAGCCGCTCGAACTCAGCAAAGCGCAGCGGGCGGTTGTCCAGCGCCGACGGCAGGCGAAAGCCGTATTCCACCAAAGTCTCCTTGCGCGAGCGGTCACCCTTGTACATGGCGCCGATCTGCGGCACGGTGACGTGGCTCTCGTCGAGCACCAGAAGGGCGTCGCCCGGCAGGTAGTCGAAGAGGGTCGGTGGCGGCTCGCCGGGCGCACGACCGGAGAGGTAGCGCGAGTAGTTCTCGATGCCGGAGCAGTAGCCGAGCTCCAGGATCATCTCGATGTCGTAGCGAGTGCGCTGCTCCAGCCGCTGCGCCTCGACCAGCTTGTCGACGCTGCGCAGCTGCTCCAGCCGCTCCTTCAGCTCGATCTTGACCTGATCGACCATCTCCAGCAGGGTCGCGCGCGGGGTGACGTAGTGGGTCTTGGGGTAGACGGTCACGCGCGGTACGCGGCGCAGCACTTCACCGGTGAGTGGGTCGAAGTGGCTGAGCGATTCGATCTCGTCGTCGAAGAGCTCCACCCGCACCGCCTCGCGCTCGGCGTCGGCGGGAAAGATGTCGATCACCTCGCCACGTACCCGGTAGGTGCCACGCTGCAGCTCGGTGTCGTTGCGGCTGTACTGCAGCTCGGCCAGACGACGCAGGATGGCGCGCTGGTCGATGGTGTCGCCGCGCACCAGATGCAGCACCATGCCAAGGTAGGATTTGGGATCACCCAGACCGTAGATGGCCGAGACGGTGGCGACGATGATGGTGTCGCGTCGCTCCATCAGCGCCTTGGTGGCCGAGAGGCGCATCTGCTCGATGTGCTCGTTGATCGAGGCGTCCTTCTCGATGAAGGTGTCGGAGGCCGGCACATAGGCCTCGGGCTGGTAGTAGTCGTAGTAGGAGACGAAATACTCGACGGCGTTTTCCGGGAAGAACTCCCTCATCTCGCCATACAGCTGGGCGGCCAGGGTCTTGTTCGGCGCCATGATCATCGCCGGACGCTGCACCTGCTGGATCACGTGGGCGATGGTGTAGGTCTTGCCGGAGCCGGTGACGCCGAGCAGGGTCTGGCCGAGCAGGCCGTCGCTCAGCCCCTGCGTCAGCCGACGGATCGCCTCGGGCTGATCACCGGCCGGGTCGAACGGCGCATGAAGTGCGAAAGGCTTGCTCATGCGCTATAGTATACAGGTTTTGCTCCAACCACCTTCGTGAAGGATCGACCGCCCTTGGACATCAAGCTTTCGCAACGGGTTCAGCGCATCAAGCCCTCCCCCACCCTCGCCGTCACCGCACGCGCCGCCAAACTGCGCGCCGCCGGCAAGGACATCATCGGTCTGGGCGCCGGCGAACCCGACTTCGGCACGCCGGATCACATCTGCCAGGCCGCGATCGAGGCCATCCACAGCGGCATGACCCGCTACACGGCGGTCGATGGCACGGTGGAGCTGAAGCAGGCGATCATCGACAAGTTCGCCCGCGACAACAGCATCGAGTACGCCCTGAACCAGATTCTGGTCTCCTGCGGCGGCAAGC
The DNA here is from genome assembly GCA_007128895.1 of Gammaproteobacteria bacterium. Lineage (GTDB taxonomy): Bacteria > Pseudomonadota > Gammaproteobacteria > SKWO01 > SKWO01 > SKWO01. The sequence continues at coordinate 2,063 of SKWO01000059.1, read as the reverse complement.
ACAGCTTCTACAACCTCTGTCAGGCACTGCTCGACAGCGGCGACGAGATCATCATCCCGGCGCCATACTGGGTCTCCTACCCCGACATGGCGCTGCTCGCCGATGCCACCCCGGTGATCATCGAGACCAGCCTGCAGCAGGGCTTCAAGCTGACGCCTGAGCAGCTCGATGCCGCGATCACCCCACGCACCCGTCTGGTGGTGCTGAACAGCCCGTCCAACCCGACCGGCGTCGCTTACACACTGGCCGATCTCGCCGCGCTGGGTGAGGTGCTGCGCCAGCACCCCCACGTGATGATCGCCAGCGACGATATGTACGAGCATATCCTGTGGGGCGACGAGCCGTTCTGCAACATCCTCAACGCCTGCCCTGATCTGTACGACCGCACCATCGTACTCAACGGCGTCTCCAAGGCGTATGCGATGACCGGCTGGCGCATCGGCTATGCCGGTGGCCCGGTCGATCTGATCCAGGCGATGAAGAAGATCCAGTCGCAGAGCACCTCCAACCCGACCTCGATCGCCCAGGAGGCCGCACGCGTTGCTCTGGCCGGTGATCAGAGCTTCATTGCCACCATGATCACGGCCTTCAAGGAGCGTCACGACTACGTGGTGGACGCCCTCAACGCGATGGAGGACGTCACCTGCCTGCCCTCGCAGGGCGCTTTCTACTCCTTCCCGGACATGAGTGCGGTGATCGAGCGGCTCGACGGCATCCACGACGACGTGCAGTTGGCCGAATACCTGATCAATCAGGCCGGCGTCGCCCTGGTCCCCGGCTCCGCCTTCGGCGCCCCCGGCTGCATGCGCCTCTCCTTCGCCACCAGCCTGGAGACCCTCAAGGAGGCGATGCGCCGCCTGAAAGGGGCGCTGGAGGGATAAAAACAACTGCCACCCCTTGACCACCTTCAACGTGGGCGGTATCATTTCGCGCTTCATTCCCCGGTAGCTCAGTCGGTAGAGCAAGTGACTGTTAATCACTGGGTCGGCGGTTCGAGTCCGTCCCGGGGAGCCAAACACGATCAAGGGCTTACTTTTTAGTAAGCCCTTTTTTTTGGTTCATCGCGCTTTACCGGGAAGAGTTTCGAACACCTGACCTGCCACGCCTTGCTGCCGCCCGATTTGCCGCACATCCTTTCCAGTCAAGCTACTCCAGCCTGCTCCAGCGTAGCCACGGTAGCGTCCCGTCAAGTGGTGTAAATTCTCCGAGACCATCGCGAGCCTTCGCTGGCTGTCAGGCCGCCTCCTGGCCCTTGTAACCCATGAGTGAGCCGGCACAAGGAGAACCTGAATCGATTCTGGAGCGGCGGCACATACCGCCAAGACTCCCATATGTGTTTGGGCAGAGCCCTCAGCGGAATTCAAAGACAGGTAACCTGCAGCACCGGATGAATTCGCAGGCCGTGCCTGGAACAGGCACCAGCAGAAAACCCTATTGGCTATTGACCAGAGGGGGCCTCATATGTGGTTAGGACCCCATTGGTTATTGGTTCCATTGGTTCGATGCTGTTGATTCACGCTTGACTGTATCTCATGCGAGACACACAATACAGAACAGACAAAGACAGGAGAACTCACCATGGCTCACTCTTCAATGCTGCACGTTCGGGTCGATGACAAGCTCAAGGCCGATGCCACAAAAACGCTCGCCAGCTTCGGGCTAACCGTATCCGATGCTGTGCGTATACTATTGACTCGCATCACCACAGAGGGTGGCCTGCCCGCTGGGTTAACATCAGATCCTGAAGCTCATGATGTCTGGTTCCGCGACAAAGTAAGAGAGGCCTTGGCAGACACACAGCCCACCCTATCACACCAACAGGTTATGAATGATGCCCAGGCCTTGATCGACAGGAAACGAAGCGGTGCCTGAGCTGAAATGGCACGCGCTGGCCCAAGCTGATCTGCTGGCAATCGTGGACTATATATCGGATGATAACCCCGATGCGGCCCAGCGGGTTAAGGATGACATTGAGGAAAAAGCAGAAAACCTCGCCAATTTCCCAAAAATGGGACGTCAGGGTCGAATCCAGGGAACCAGAGAGCTCGTTGTATGGGCGAACT
>SKWO01000035.1 GCA_007128895.1 Gammaproteobacteria bacterium | reverse complement strand
TGCAGGCGGGCGGCGGATCTCTGTGCCAGCGCCATGGGGACGATCGGGTCGGCGTCGCCGTGGGCCATGAAGATCGGCAGCCCTTCGGCCGCCTTGACCGACGGGGGCTCGACCAGCCAGGTGGAGAGGGCGAGTACGCCGCCCGGGGCGATGGTGGCTTCGAGTGCGGCGTGCAGGGCGACGACACCCCCTTGGGAGAAGCCGGCCAGCAGAACGCGCTCGGGCGCCACGCCGCGTGCCCGCTCGGCGTCGGCCAGTGCCAGCAGTTGCTGCGCGGAGGCGGCGATGCCGGCGTGGTCGATCGCTTGGCTCAGGTCGGCGTGGACGAGGTCGAACCATGCCGGCATGACATGGCCGCCGTTGATCGTGACCGGCCGCTCCGGCGCATTGGGGAAGACAAAGCGCAACCCCAGCTCTGACGGCAGGCGCAGTTCGCGCACGATCGGCACGAAGTCGTAGGCATCGGCGCCGAGGCCGTGCAGCCAGATCACGCTGGCACGCGGCGTGCCGGGCGGGTCGATAACGACCGGTGGCGGCGGGGTCGCGCTCACAGCGTGGCCAGCACGCGCGAGGCGGCCTCGATGGTGGCGTCGATCTCGGCCTCACCGTGGGCGCCGGAGACGAAGCCGGCCTCGAACGCCGAAGGGGCCAGGTAGACCCCCTCCTCCAGCATGCCGTGGAAGAAGAGGCGGAAGCGGTCGACGTTGCTGGCGACCACCTGGCTGTAGCGGGTCACCGGCTGCTCGGCGCTGAAGAAGAGGCCGAACATGCCGCCGACCACGTTGGCCGTGCACGGGATGCCGTGTTGCTCTGCCGCGGCGGTGATGCCGTCGGTCAGGCGCTGCGCCAGCTGCTCCAGCCGGTCGTGGAAGCCAGGCTGTTCGAGCAGGGTCAGGGTAGCCAGTCCGGCGGCCATGGCCAGCGGGTTACCGGAGAGGGTGCCGGCCTGGTAGACCGGGCCGAGCGGCGCGATCTGCTGCATGATCTCACGGCGGCCGCCAAAGGCGCCGACCGGCAGGCCGCCGCCGATCACCTTGCCCAGCGTGGTCAGGTCGGGGGTGACGCCGTAGCGCTGTTGGGCGCCGCCCGGGGCGACGCGAAAGCCTGTCATCACTTCGTCGAAGATCAGCACGCTGCCGTACTCGTCGCAGATCGCGCGCAGCCCTTCCAGGAAGCCGGGGGCAGGCGGGATGCAGTTCATGTTGCCGGCGACCGGCTCGACGATGATGCCGGCGATCTGTCCGCCGACGTGGGCGAACGCCTCGCGCACCGAGTCGAGGTCGTTGAAGGTCAGGGTGAGGGTGTGTTCGGCCAGCGCCACCGGCACGCCAGGCGAGGTGGGTACGCCGAGGGTCAGTGCCCCGGAGCCGGCCTTGACCAGCAGCGAGTCGGAGTGGCCGTGGTAGCAGCCCTCGAACTTGACGATCTTGTCGCGCCCGGTGAAGGCGCGGGCAAGGCGGATCGCGCTCATGGTCGCCTCGGTGCCGGAGCTGACCATGCGCACCATCTCGATCGACGGCACCAGTTGGCAGACCTTCTCGGCCATCGTGGTCTCGATCGCAGTCGGGGCGCCGAAGCCGAGGCCGTTGGCGGCGGCCTCCTGCACGGTGCGCACCACCTCGGGGTGGGCGTGGCCGACGATCGCCGGGCCCCATGAGGCGACGTAGTCGATGTAGCGCTTGCCGTCCTCGTCGGTCAGGTAGGCGCCTTCGCCACCGCGGAAGAAGACCGGGTCGCCGCCGACGCCGCGAAAGGCGCGGACGGGCGAATTGACGCCGCCTGGGATGTGGCGCTGGGCCGCCTGGAAGAGGTCGTGGGAACGGGTCATGTCTCGGGCTCCTGTGCAAAGAGGGTGTTGAATCGTTGGGCCGCGGCAGCGGGGTCATCGGCGCCGAAGAGGGCGTCGATCACGGCGAGCAGGTCGGCGCCGGCGGCCAATAGTGGGCCACCATTGTCCGGTGTGATGCCGCCGATGGCAACCAGTGGCACGCCGAGCGCGCGCGCCTGTTGGAGCAGGCCGGGGCTGGCGTGGACGGCGTGCGGTTTGCTCGACGAGGGGTGAAAGCGGCCGAAGGCGACGTAGTCGGCGCCGGCGGCGACGGCGGCCTCGGCCAGGGCGAGCCGGTCGTGGCAGGTCGCGCCGATCAGCGCATGGGCACCGAGGCGGGTGCGGGCGGCTGCGATGCTGCCGTCGGACTGGCCAAGGTGGACGCCATCGGCGCCCACGGCGACGGCCAGTTCGAGATCGTCGTTGATGATCAGGGGGGTGGCGTAGCGGCGACAGCACGCCAGCAGGGCCGCCGCCTCCTGGCGGCGGCGCACCGGGTCGCCACCCTTGTCGCGGTACTGCAGCACGGCGCAGCCGGCGGCCAGTATGGCGTCCACTTGGGCCAGCAGCCGGTCGAAGCCGTGCGGCGCGCCGTCGGTGATGGCGTAGAGACCGCGCCGCATCAGCCGGCTGTCCCGACCCGGTTGGGCAGCCACTGGCCGCGTCCGGCGCGGAAGGCGTGTTCCAGCGTCCGCCAGGCATACGCTTGCGCCTCGGCCACGGCGTGTCCGACCGCGGCGCCAGCGGCCAGCTGCCCGGCCAGCGCACCGGCCAGGGTGCAGCCGGAGCCGTGGTAGCGCTCGGGCAGGCGCGGCCAATCGAAAGTCTGTCGCGAGCCGTCGGCACCGTACAGGGTGTTGTGGACCTGCTCAGTCTCGCTGTCACCGCCGGTCAGCAGCAGCCAGCGACAGCCCTCGGCACAGAGCGCGCGCGCGCGCGCCTCGTCGCTGTCGTGCTCCGGCACCAGCGCGCGCAGTTCGTGGCGGTTGGGGGTGGCGACGGTGGCGCGCGGCAGCAACTGGCGGCGCAGCGCGTCGGCGACGCTGGGCGAGGCCAGCGCAGCGCCGCCGCCGGCGACCAGTACCGGATCGACCACCAGCGGCAGGTCGGGGTACTCGGCCAGCAGTTCAGCCACGGTGACCACGGTATCGGCGTCCGGCAGCAGCCCGCACTTCACTGCGGCCACCGGCATGTCGGCCAGTACGGCGCGCGCCTGCAGCTCGACCCGTGGTGCACCGGCCGGCCAGACGGCGTGGGCGTTGACCGTGTCCTGCACGGTCAGGGCGCTGACCGCCAGCGCCGCATGGCCACCTTGGGCGGCGACCGCCTCGATGTCGGCCTGGGCGCCGGCACCGCCGGTCGGATCGATCCCGGCGATGACCAGGACGACGGGGATGGGTTGGGTACGCATCGTGATAGAATACCCGATACCCCTGTTCAAGAACCATGGTGGAGCGATGTTCGGTTTCGGCAAGAAGAAGGAGGAGACGCCGAGCGAGGAGAGCCGCGGCCTCTTCGGGCGGCTGAGTGAGCGGCTGACACGTACCCGCAGCGGCCTCACCGAGGGGTTGGCCAGCCTGGTGCTGGGGCGCAAGCGGATCGATGACGAGGTGCTCGAGGAGCTGGAGACCCGGCTGCTCACGGCCGATGTCGGCGTGCCCACCACGCGTGCGATCATCGACCGGCTGACCGAACGGGTCTCGCGCAACGAGCTGAACGATACCGAGGCGCTGCTGGCCGCGCTGCGCGAGGAGATGGTGGCGCGGCTGGGTGAGCACGCCCAACCCTTGCAGATCCCTGCGGAGCAGGAAGGCCCCTTCGTGATCCTGATGGTCGGCATCAATGGCGCCGGCAAGACCACCACCATCGGCAAGCTGGCCCGACGCTTTCTCGATCAGGGGCACAGTGTCATGCTGGCCGCCGGTGATACCTTCCGCGCCGCCGCGGTCGAGCAGCTCAAGAGTTGGGGTGAGCGCCACGGGGTGCCGGTGGTGGCGCAGGACCGCGCCGCCGATCCGGCCTCGGTCATCTTCGATGCGATGCAGGCGGCGCGCGCGCGCGGTGTCGATGTCCTGATCGCCGACACGGCCGGGCGGCTGCACACCCAGTCCAACCTGATGGAAGAGCTGAAGAAGATCGTCCGCGTGATGGCGAAGGCCGATCCGGCGGCACCACACGAGACCCTGCTGGTGCTCGATGGCGGCATCGGCCAGAACGCGCTGGCCCAGGCGCGCCAGTTCCACGAGGCGATCGGCCTGAGCGGGCTGGTGGTGACCAAGCTCGACGGCACCGCGCGTGGCGGCATCCTCTTCGCTGTGACGGCCGAGACCGGCTTGCCGGTGCGCTTCATCGGTGTCGGCGAGCAGGCCGCCGATCTGCGCCCGTTCGAGCCGACCGAGTTCGTCGAGGCGCTCACCGGTGAGTAGGGCCCCCCGCACGTGATCCGCTTCGTCGACGTCAGCAAGCGCTATCCCGGTGGCCACGAGGCGCTGCGCCACGTCAGCTTTACCCTGCCTCCGGGGCAGATGACCTTCCTCACCGGCCGCTCCGGCGCCGGCAAGAGTACCCTGCTCAAGCTGATCGCCCTGCTCGAGCGCCCGACCAGTGGGCAGGTGCTGATCAACCAGCGCAACCTCGCCACCCTGAGGCGGCGCGACATCCCCTTCGTGCGCCGCCACATCGGCGTGATCTTCCAGGACCATCGCCTGCTGATGGATCGCACCGTCTTCGACAACGTGGCCTTGCCGCTGGTGATCGGCGGCGCACCGCGCGGCGAGATCGACCGCCGTGTGCGTGCTGCGCTGGACAGCGTGGGCCTGCTGGGCAAGGAGCGCTGCCTGCCGATCACCCTCTCCGGTGGTGAGCAGCAGCGCGTCGGCATCGCCCGTGCGGTGGTCAACAAGCCGCTGCTGCTGCTCGCCGACGAGCCGACCGGCAACCTCGACCCGGAGCTGTCGCACGAGATCATCGACCTCTTTGCCCGCTTCTCCGAGGTCGGCGTGACCGTCCTTATCGCCACCCACGACACCGCCCTGATTGAACGCATGCAGCGACCGGTGCTGCACCTCGAGGGCGGGCGTCTGCTCGACCACGACGGGCCGCTGCCATGAGTCGCCGTGCCCTGCCGGTACGGCTCAAGGTCGGGCTGGCGCGCCACCTCCAGGTGGCGCTGGCCAGCCTCGGCGAGCTGACCCGGCGGCCGCTCTCCAGCCTGCTGACGGCGCTGGTCATCGCCATCGCCCTGGCGCTGCCGGCCGGCCTGCACCAGCTGGTGGTCAACCTCGGCAAGGTGGCGGGCGGCTGGGACGGTGCCCCCACGTTGTCACTCTTTCTCCAGCTCGATACCCAGCCGGCGGCGGCACACGATCTGGCCGACCGGGTACGCACCTTGCCCAACGTGGCGGCGGTCGACTACATCTCGCCCGAGGCGGCGCTGGCCGAATTCCGCGAGCGTTCCGGGCTGGCCGAGGTGATCGACCTGCTCGACGAGAACCCACTGCCGCCGGTGCTGGTGGTGCAACTGACCCGCGGTGCCGAACGCACCGATGCGGCGCGGCTGCAGGCCGACCTGGCCGCCATGGAGGCGGTCGATCTGGCCCAGCTCGATCTGGCCTGGGTCGAACGCCTGCAGGCGATCCTGGCCATCATCGACCGCACCGTGATGGTGCTGGCCCTGCTGCTTGCGGTCGGCGTCGTGCTGATTGTGGGCAATACCTTGCGCCTGGCCATCGCCGGCCGGCGTGAGGAGATCGAGATCATGAAGCTGATCGGCGGCACCGACGCCTTCATCCGTCGGCCCTTCCTCTATACCGGGCTTTGGTACGGTCTGATCGGGGGGCTCCTCGGCAGCCTGATGATGGTGGTCGCTCTCGCCCTGCTGGCCGGTCCCGTTCACCACTTGGCGACACTCTATCAGAGCGATTTCCGGCTCACCCTGTTTGAACCGGTGACGCTGTCACTGTTGCCGCTGGCAGGTGCGCTGCTTGGCCTGCTCGCGGCCTGGTTCACCGTCAGTCGCCACCTGCGCGCGATCCATCCGGGCGAGTAATCCGCTCGCGCCACGCCCGCCGCTCCTCCGGCGTCATCTGCTGCCAGCGCTCGCGCAGTGCCTCGCGCCGCTCCGGCGGCAACTGCTGGAAGTCGCGGCGCTGCTCCATCCGCTGACGCATCTGCCGGCGCTGCTCCGGGCTCAGTTCGCTCCAGCGCTGCAGCCGCTCGCGCATCCGCGCCTGCCCTTGCGGATCGAGCTGGCGCCAGCGCTCGCTGGCCTGCAACAAACGTTCGCGCTGCTGCGCCGACAGCTCGTCCCACTGGCCGGCTAGCGGGGCCAGCATCTGCCGCTGCGCGGGGTCGAGCGCATCCCAGTCCGGCGTCGCAGTAGCCAGACCGGGGAGCAGCAGGAGCAGCCACAGCCACCGCCTCATCGTCCCGCCTCCGTCAGCGCCCAGGCGATGAAGTCGCTGTCGTTGGCGCCTTCGAGCACCTCGCCGTGGTCGAAGAGCAGCTCGAATTCGTCGGCGGCGAGGGCGGCGAGTTGCAGTGGCAACGGCTGCGGCGGCGCACTTGGCCAGAGCAGCACCGCGACCAGCAGCGCCGCAGCGACGGCGACGCCGCCATAGAAGGGTGCCGGCCGGTGTGGCGGTTGTTGCCGTGCCCGCGCCAGCCGGCGTCGCTCCTCGGGACGCAGGGCGGTCTCGGCATCAAGCACACGGCGGCTGCGCTGCAGCAGCCGTTCGAGATCGTCGTCGTGGTTCATCGGTAGGCCTCCAGCCGTTGTTGCAGGTGCTGCACGGCACGGTGCAGATGGCTCTTCACGCTGCCCTCGCGGATGCCGAGGGCGTGCGCCGTGGCGGCGGTGTCGAGCCCCTCGATGTGGCGCAGCAGGAAGGCCTGTTGCTGGCGTAGCGGCAGCTCGCGCAGGGCGCTGTGGAGCGCGGCGCGAAAGCGTTCGTCGTCGAGCTGGCGCGCCGGGTCGGCGCCACCGCTCAGGTCGGCCAGCGTCTCGACGGCCTCGGCCCCGGCGTCATTGCCGAGACCGAGCCAGGAGAAGAGTCGACGCTGTACCTGGCGCCGCCGCCAGCGGTCGCGGATGCGATTCTGCAGCACCCGCCAGAAGAGGGGTGCCCATTCCTGTGACGGGCGGTTGCCATAGCGGCTCAGCCACGCCAGCATGGCATCCTGCACCACGTCGAGGGCGGCGTCGCGGTCACTGAGGGCGAACGTCGCCATCTGCACCGCGCGCCCCTGCACGCCGTCGAGAAACCGCTCGAGCGCCGCATCGGGCAAGCGATCAGCCCTGTGGCTCGCTGAGCCACTGGCGACGCTCCTGCGGCGTCATCGAGCGCAGCCGTTCACGCAGCTCGGCACGTTCCTCGGTGGAGAGATCGCGCATCCGCTCACGAAACGACTTCCGCTGCGCCTCCATTGCAGCCCGTCGCTCGTTGCGCAGTTCAGCCCGCTCCTGCGGTGAGAGCCCCTCCATCCGTGCGCGCCACGTGGCTCGCTCCTCGGCGCTGTGGCGCTCCTTGCCGTGGTGCTGGCCATGCGCGCCGAAGCCACCGTGGCGATCGCACAGACTGGCCTGCGGGTTGTCACGACAGCGTTCGCGCCATGCCTGTCGCTCTTCACGACGCTGCTGGCGGAAGCTCGCGCGTTCTTCGGGCGACATCGCCTGGTAGTGCTGGCGCATCGTCTCACGGTCATACGGCTCCGCCGGCGGTGCGGCCACAGCGGTCAGCGGCAGCACAAGGGCGGCGGCCAGTAGAAATTGGGTCGTCTTCATCTTCACTACTCCTTCGGTCAGGGCGGTTTTGGGGGCTTGCAACCAGTACAACGCAGGCTCGACCGATCGGTTTACACGATACGCGAAAAGGAGCGGGAGAGAGAACTTTCGCTCCCTCTGGCACTCTAGTGGATAGAGTGCTAATATGTTAAACATATTGAAGATTCATCAAGGGAGTATCGCATGATGAAAACCACAGACACACTCTCCGCAGCGCTGGCCGCACCGGTTGGCAGCATCGAGGAGTACACCCGCTTCGTCAACGCCATTCCGATGTTGAGCGAGGGCGAGGAGGCCGATCTGGCCCGTCGCTACCGCCGCGACGGTGACCTGGAGGCGGCACGCCGTCTGGTCATGTCGCACCTGCGCTTTGTCGCCCACATTGCGCGTGGCTATGCCGGTTACGGTCTGCCCCATGCCGACCTGATCCAGGAGGGCAACATCGGCCTGATGAAGGCGGTCAAGCGCTACGATCCGGAGCAGAACGTGCGGCTGGCCTCCTTTGCCATCCACTGGATCCGCGCCGAGATCCACGAGTTCGTGCTGCGCAACTGGCGCATCGTCAAGGTCGCCACCACCAAGGCGCAGCGCAAGCTCTTCTTCAACCTGCGCAGCAAGCGCAAGCAGCTCGGCTGGATGGACCGCGCCGAGGTCGAACGCATTGCCGATGAGCTCAACGTCGACCCGAGCGTGGTGACCCAGATGGAGGGGCGCATGAGCGGCCAGGACATCGCCTTCGACGGCTACGCCGACGAGGACGACGACGAGGGCGGCTTCGCCCCCTCGAGCTGGCTGGCCGACAGCGCCAGCGATCCGGCCCTGCTGGTCGAACAGAGCGACAGTGAACGTGACTCGAGCCAGCGCCTGGTCGAGGCACTTGAGGCACTGGATCCGCGCAGTCGTGACATCCTGCAGCGGCGCTGGCTGGCCGAGCCGAAGGCGACCCTGCACGAGCTGGCTGCCGAGTACGGCGTCTCCGCCGAACGCATCCGCCAGATCGAGGCGCAGGCGATCAAGCGGCTGCGCGGCGCACTGGAGGCGTAATAACCTCAGGCTGGAGGCGTCATCACGTCAGATCGAGTGCCTGCGCGATGCGATCGGCATCCGGGTGCGCCAGCCACGGCACGACACCGAGCAGCGGGGCATCCAGCCGCTCCTTGAGGGTGGCCAGGTTTGCTTCGGCGCGGTCGAAGTCGGGGTCGACCGCATTGGCCACCCAGCCCAGCACCTCGACGCCGCGCCGATGGATCGACTCCAGCGTGAGCAGGGCATGGTTGAGGCAGCCCAGGCGCAGCCCGACCACCAGCACCACCGGCAGTTCGAGAAAGGCGGCTAGGTCCGCCACAGTGGCCTGACCGGCCAGCGGTACCTGCCAGCCACCGACCCCCTCAACCACCACCCGTTCGGCACCGGCGGCGCGGGCCTCATCGACGGCGCGGCGCACCCGATCGAAGGCGATGGTCACGCCGGCCTCGCGTGCCGCGATGTGCGGTGCAATCGGCGGCTCGAAGCGGTACGGGTTGACCGTGTCATACGGCAGGGCGACCGAGGCGCTGGCCTGCAGCAGCAGAGCGTCCTCATTGCGCAGCCCTTCCGGGGTCGTCTCGCAGCCGCTGGCGATCGGCTTCAGCGCAGCGGTAGCGTAACCGGCCCGGTGCCAGCCCCGCGCCAGACCCATCGAGACCCAGGTCTTGCCGATGCCGGTATCGGTGCCGGTGACGAAGTAGCCCACCCGGTTCATCGGTGCCACGCGATGACGGCGGCCGACTCCCCGCCCACCGCCTCCGCCTTCGCTTCCAGCCGCCAGGCGTGGCCGTAGACGACCTCGTAACTCGCCGGCAGCCCCGCCTCCGTGCGCAACCCCTCGTAAGCGGCAACGACCCGCGCCAGCCGCCGTGGCGTGGTCAACCCGCGTGGGCGGTCTGCGGTGA
>SKWO01000047.1 GCA_007128895.1 Gammaproteobacteria bacterium | reverse complement strand
GAGGCTTGCGCCGTTCGGAGATGTCCAGTCCGGCCATGATCTTGATGCGCGAGACCAGGGCGAAGCGCAGCTTGGCCGGTACCTCGTAGAACTTGAGCAGGCTGCCATCCTTGCGGATGCGTACGATCGTCTTGCCCTCATTGGAGTAAGGTTCGATGTGGATATCAGAGGCATCCTTCTGGTAGGCGTCGATGACCAGCATGTTGACTAGTTTGACCACCACGTTGTCAGAAGCCGCATTGGCATCCCCACCAAGTACATCATCTTCCTCTACGACACCGGCTGCCGCCCCGATATCGGCCTCAAGGTCGGCCATTGACAAGGAGGGTGTTGCTGTGCCCGTGACATAGGTGTCGAGTGCCTCTTTGATTTGCTCGATCCGGGCTATGACCGGTTCAACAACCAGATTGGTCTGGAAACGAACGGCATCCAGGGGTTCGCTGTCGAGCGGGTTTTCAACGGCGACTACTATTTTTCCACCAAAGAGATGTAGTGGAAGCAGGTTGAACTTACGGATAGTTTCTAGAGAAACTTTCGTAATGGCCTCGGGGTCAAGCTGAAAGCGGGTCAGGTCGACAAACGGTATCCCCAGTTTTTTTCCAAGTGCCTGCTGTATCTGTTCAGTAGAGACGAGTCCGCGATCCACCAACATCTTGCCCAGTGGTTTTTTTCGGTTGTTTTTCTGTGCTTCAAGGGCATTGGTTAGCTGTTCTTCACTGATTAGGTTTTCACTGACCAGCACTTCACCTAGCCGCATGTTGGGCATCTGTTTCTGACGTTCCAGTGCTCGCTCAAGCTCCAGTGCCGTCACAATCGCCTTGGTGCGCAGAAATTCGCCCAAGGGTTGCTCGCGCTCCTTGTTTTGGGCAGAGAGCGCTGAATCCATCTCGTCGGGCATCAGGTGGTGATCTTTGATCAGTACCTCACCCAGTTTGGGGCCGATGTTGTAGCCTTTGATGGCCTCCTTGGGCAGAAAGGTATATATGAACTGGGTCCCGGTTTGGAGTGGGAAGAGGAATAACCCGGCGTGCACGCTGCTAAAACCAATGGTCTCACCTTCGAGTACATCCCCATCGATAAAGTCAACTCTGAATTCCTGTTTGATGTCGTGCAGCCGAGGGGGAGGGGAAGAGGAATCCGCTGAGAGTCTACCTGGTATCCAAGTGCGTAGTTGGGGAAGGTAGACCGATTTTGCTTCATCCAAGGTGATGCGGTGGCGTGTGGCATCAGCGAGGGTGTCCAACTCAATGCGCCCATTCATCAGGTCAAAGTCAGCCAGAGTGCCGCTCAGCTTGCGCCCGTCCAGCAGGTTGATGATAATCTGCTCGCCTGGCTTGACCGCTTCCTGAGCCAACGGTGCACACATCGTGGGCTCAGGAAATGGCTGTGATCGGGTTGTATCGTCCATAGGGATTCCAATTGGTAGCAGCACTGGGATTGGCTGGTTCCGTCGCTCCATGTGGTGACGGCTGGGGTTCTGAGCTTGTGGGTTTGATGAGTATGTCGGCCCCGCTTTAGGACCCTTTCAACCCTTATGGCAAACATTGAGAATTCTATTGCAACCAGTACCACACAGCAAGTCACTGCCGCCCGCGATCTTCCTGATGGGGCCGACCGCCTCGGGCAAGACCGATCTGGCGGCGGCGCTGGTCGAGCGTCTGCCGCTGGAGATCATCAGTGTCGACTCGGCGCTGGTTTACCGCGGCATGGATATCGGCACGGCCAAACCGTCGGCCGACTTTCTGGCGCGCTACCCTCACCGGCTGATCGATCTGCGCGACCCGTCCGAGCCGTACTCGGCGGCCGAGTTTCGTGACGACGCCCTGCGCGAGATGGCGGCGATCCGGGCGGGCGGCCGGGTGCCGCTGCTGGTCGGGGGCACGATGCTCTACTTTCGCGCCCTGGAGTACGGACTGTCGCGGATGCCGTCGGCCGATCCGGCACTGCGTGCCGAGCTGGAGCGCGAGGCGGCCGCACTCGGCTGGCCGGCGCTGCACGCCCGTCTGGCGCGGCTCGACCCGGAGGCCGGTAGCCGGATCGGTCCGGCCGATGGGCAGCGCATCCAGCGTGCGCTCGAACTGATCACGCTGACCGGCCAGCCGCTGGCGGAACTTTACCGTCAGCACAGCGACCAACCGATGCCGTGGCGCCTGCTCAAGATCGCCTTGATGCCGACCGATCGCGCCGAGCTGCATCGCCGTATCGCCCTGCGTATGGATCGGATGCTGGCCGAAGGCTTTCCCGAGGAGATGCGGACGCTCTTTGAGCGTGGTGACCTGCACCCAGGGCTGCCCTCCATGCGAGCGGTCGGTTATCGTCAGGGGTGGGCCTGGCTCAGCGGCGAGTACGACCTGGCCACCCTGCGTGACAAGGCGATCGCAGCGACACGTCAGCTGGCTCGGCGTCAGTTGACCTGGCTGCGCTCAAGCGAGGAGACCCAGGCGTTCGATCCGTGGCTGCCGGGGCTGATCGATGCCGTTGCTGCTCGGGTGGCAGCCTACATCGAGTCGTCATGAAGGCGGCCTATGCTATTCGCGTCGAAGTGCGGTTATAATGTGCCGCTGTTCGACTACAACAAGAACGGTTATTGGGAGTGACGAGTGATGAATAAAGGGCAGCAGCTGCAGGACCCCTTTCTCAATGCGCTGCGCAAGGAGCGTGTGCCGGTCTCGATCTATCTGGTCAACGGGATCAAACTGCAGGGGCAGATCGAGTCGTTCGACCAGTTTGTCGTGCTGCTCAAGAATACCGTCAGCCAGATGGTTTACAAGCACGCCATCTCCACCGTGGTGCCGGCGCGCAACGTGCGTTTCGGTGAGGACGGCGGGGCCGATGCGTGATCCACGCTGCGACGTGTCAACGTCGTCGGGGGGCGTGATTGTTTGAGCGTCCCGGGGGTGGCGAGCGCGCCATCCTGGTCCATGTCGATTTTGGTGATCCCGAGCAGTTCGGGGCGCTGGAAGAGTTCTCCGATCTGGCCGTCTCGGCCGGGGCCGATCCGGTGGCGGTGGTGACCGCGCGGCGCAGCACGCCCGATGCCCGGCTCTATGTCGGCAGTGGCAAGGCGCAGGAGGTTGCCGACCGCATTGTCGATCACTCGGCCGATCTGGTCATCTTCAACCACGAGTTGTCGCCGTCCCAGGAACGCAACCTGGAGCGGCTGTTCAAGTGCCGGGTGCTCGACCGCACCGGCCTGATCCTCGACATCTTCGCTCAGCGTGCCCGCTCGCACGAGGGCAAGCTGCAGGTCGAACTGGCGCAGCTGCGCCACCTCTCCACCCGACTGGTGCGTGGCTGGACCCACCTGGAGCGACAGAAGGGTGGGATTGGCCTGCGTGGGCCGGGTGAGACCCAGCTCGAGACCGACCGGCGCCTGCTGGCGGTGCGTATGCGGCAGCTGCGTCAGCAGCTCGATCAGGTCGAGCGTCGGCGTGAGCAGGGGCGGCGCTCGCGGCGCAAGGCCGAGGTGCCGACCGTGGCGCTGGTGGGCTATACCAACGCCGGCAAGTCGACGCTCTTCAACCGCCTGACCGAGGCCGGCGTGGTGGCGGCCGACCAGCTCTTTGCCACCCTCGATCCCACCTTGCGCCGACTCGATCTGCCTCAGGGCGAGCATGTGGTGCTGGCCGATACGGTCGGCTTCGTGCGCGATCTGCCGCACGATCTGGTGGCGGCTTTCCGCTCCACCCTGCAGGAGACCCGTGATGCCGACCTGTTGCTGCACGTGATCGATGCCTCCGATCCGCGACGCCACGAGAAGATCGGTCAGGTCAATGCCGTGCTCGACGAGATCGGTGCCGCCGAGGTGGCCCAGATCGAGGTGTGGAACAAGATCGACCTGGCCGGTCTGACGCCGGGCAGTGAAGCGGATGGTGAAGGGCAGCCGCTGCGCGTGCGTCTCTCCGCCCACGACGGCCGCGGTTGTGACATGCTGCTGGAGGCGATCGGTCAGCGCCTCTTCGTTGACATCGTCGCCGTACGGCTCTGTCTGCCGCCTGAGGCAGGGCGCCTGCGGGCACGCCTCTACCAGTTGGGGGTGGTCGGCCGTGAGGTGGCGACCGAGGCGGGGGGCTATGAACTCGATGTGCGCCTGCCGCGCACGCGCCTGTTGCGGCTGTGTGCCGAGGCCGGACTCGATCCTGTGGCGCTGGGTCTGCCTTGCGAGGGGCCGGCGGCGCCGATACAATAGCCGGACGGATTCGTGGCCTGCCACGATGGCGATCTGCGCGCCGCTCCCGGCCAGGGGGGGTGCGATACGAACTATGGAGCGTGCAATGGCTTGGAATGAACCGGGTGGCCCGAACAAGGGGCAGGACCCATGGGGCGGCGGCGGTCGCGGCGGCAACCAGGGTGATGGCCCGCCCGATCTCGATGAGGCGATCCGCAAGCTGCAGAGCAAGCTTTCCGGCCTCTTTGGTGGCAAGGGCGGCGGCAACGCCGGCGGTGACGACCCGGTCGGTGGTGGCGGTGGTGGTCTGATCGGCTCCCTTGGCATCGGTACCATCGTGCTGATTGCCGTGGTGGTCTGGGCGCTCTCGGGCATCTACATCGTCAACGACGGCCAGCGTGGCGTGGTGCTGACCTTCGGCGCCTACAGCGACACCAAGACGCCTGGGCCGAACTGGCATGCCCGCTTTATCCAGAGCGTCGAGATCGTCAACGTCGAGCAGATCCGTACCGCCGAGATCGGTACCCGGCTCGACGAGAAGCTGATGTTGACCCAGGACGAGAACATCGTGGATGTCCATTTCGTCGTGCAGTACCGGGTCAGTGATCCGCGTGCCTACCTCTTCAATGTGCGATCACCCGACCAGACCCTGCGCGAAGCGACCGAAAGCGCGGTGCGCGAGATTGTCGGCAAGAGCACCCTCGATTTCGTTATCACGGTCGGTCGCGTCGAGGTGGCGCAGCAGGCGCGTGAGCTGATCCAGACCATTCTGGACAACTACGATGCCGGCCTGGTCGTGACGTCGATCAACATGCAGGACGCCCAGCCACCGGAACAGGTGCAGGATGCCTTTGCCGATGCGGTGCGTGCGCGTGAGGATGAAGAGCGGCTGAAGAACGAGGCCGAGGCCTACGCCAACGACATCGTGCCGCGTGCCCGTGGTGCCGCTGCCCGTCTGCTCGAGGAGGCCGAGGCCTACCGTGCACGCGTCATTGCCGAGGCCGAGGGTCGTGCCCAGCGCTTCAGTCTGCTGCTGGCTGAATACCGGCAGTCTCCCGAGGTCACGCGCGATCGACTCTTCATCGAGGCGCTCGAAGACATCTTTAGCAGTACCACAACGGTGATGGTCGATGTCAGAGAGAGCAACAGCATGCTCTACCTGCCAATCGATCGCATGGTGCCCCAGGATGGGCGTGCCACCAGCCAGGCGCCACGTACGTCGTTGCCGGGCAACAGCCCGGAGTCGGCACCGGCCCGCGCCAGTGACCGCTTGCGCAGCAGGGAGGTGCGCTAATGGGACAGCAGACCACAACCGCGGCACTGATTGTACTGGTGGTTGTCGCCTTCATCGGCCTCAACTCGATCTTCACCGTCAGCGAGCGCGAGTACGCCGTCAAGTTTCGACTCGGTGAAATTATCCGTGCCGATTATGAGCCGGGGCTGCACTTCAAGCTCCCCTTCATCAACAACGTGCGCAAGTTCGATCGTCGCATCCTGACCTTCGATTCGCCGCCCGAGCGCTATCTGACCTCGGAGCTGAAGAACGTACGGGTCGACTCCTTCATCAAGTGGCGCATCATCGATCCGGCCCAGTTCTTCCGTTCCATGGCCGGTGACGAACTGCAGGCCAGCCAGCGGCTTGGGCAGGTGGTGCGTGACGGGCTGCGCGGTGAGTTTGGTCGCCGTACGATCCAAGATGTCGTCTCCGGCGAGCGCGTCGATATCATGAACATCATTACGGCGCAGGCCAATACGGTGGCGCAGGACTTTGGCATCGAGGTGGTCGATGTACGGATCAAGCGGATCGACTTGCCGGCCGAAGTTTCGGTCTCGGTCTATCGCCGCATGGAGGCCGAGCGCGCCCGTGTGGCTGCTGATCTGCGTGCTCGAGGGGCTGAGGCGGCCGAGCGCATACGTGCCGACGCCGACCGTCAGCGCGAGGTTCTGCTGGCCGAGGCGCGGCGTGATGCCGATGTCATCCGCGGTCAGGGTGATGCCGAAGCCACACGCATCTACTCCGCAGCGTTTGGTCAGGATCGCAACTTCTACAACTTCGTGCGCAGTCTCGAGGCCTATCGAAGCAGCTTTGACAGCAAGGATGATATTCTGGTGATCGAGCCGGATTCCGAATTCTTCCGCTTCTTCCGCAGCCAGAGCGGGCAGTAAGCCCCGGCTGCACACAAGTCGCGATTCGGATCACGATGTGGGAGGCGCTGCTGGCCGCGATCGGCCTGTTGCTGGTCCTGGAAGGGATCAGCCCTTTCCTGTCGCCGCGTGGCTTTCGGGCCACCCTGATGCAGGTGGCGCGTTTCGATGACCGTACGCTGCGTACCCTCGGCCTGGTGATGATGGTCGCGGGTGCGCTGCTCATTTACTGGCTGCGACCCGGCAGCTGAGGCTTGACAGACCCATGAGTGAAAGGCTCTCTCACCGCGGACAGCGCTGGATGTTGCCGGAGGGGATCGAAGAGGTCCTCCCGGAACGGGCAATCGCCCTGGAACAGCTGCGCCGTGATCTGATCGACCTGTGGGCCGGCTGGGGCTACCAGCTGGTCATGCCGCCGCTGATCGAGTACCTCGATTCACTGCTGACCGGCACCGGCAATGATCTCGAACTGGCGACCTTCAAGCTGACTGACCAGATGACCGGTCGTACCTTGGGTGTGCGTGCCGACATGACGCCGCAGGTGGCCCGCATCGACGCCCACTGTCTGCGCCATGAGGCGCCGACGCGGCTCTGTTACATCGGCACTGTGCTGCATACGCGCACCGATGGTTTTGCCGGTTCGCGCAGCCCGCTGCAGGCCGGGGCTGAGCTCTACGGCCATGCCGGTATCGAGAGTGACCTCGAGGTCGTTCAGTTGATGCTGCGTACGCTGGAGGCAGCCGGGGTCGGCCCGATCTTTCTCGATCTTGGTCATGTCGGTCTTTTCCGTGCACTGGCCCGGCGTGCTGGCCTCGATCATGAGGCCGAGGCCGAACTCTTCGATGCCCTGCAGCGCAAGGCGGTGCCGGAGATCGAGGCATTGACCGGCTCACTGGGCGAACCCGGTGCTGCACTGGCCCGATTGGTCGATCTCAATGGAGGTCCTGAGGTGCTCGACCGCGCGGTGCGTGAGCTGGGCCACCTCGATGATGATGTCACTGACGCGCTGGATAGCCTGCGCCGACTGGTCGAGCGCCTGCAGGCGCGCCAGCCGCAGCTCACCCTCCATCTCGATCTGGCTGAATTGCGTGGCTACCGTTACCATACCGGCCTGGTCTTTGCCGCCTACCTCTCCGGCCACGGTCAGGCCGTGGCGCAGGGCGGGCGCTACGACGGCATCGGCCGGGTCTTTGGGCGCGAGCGTCCAGCCACCGGGTTCAGTACCGATCTGCACACGCTGGCAGCCCATTCATCGCGCTTGCAGCAGGCGCTGCGCGGCGGGATCTTTGCCCCGTCCGAGGGAGATGTCGCCCTGGAGCGGATGATCGAGGCACTGCGCGAGGCTGGCGAGACCGTAGTGCGCGCGCTGCCGCGCCAGGCCGGTGCGGCACAGGCGTGTGGCTGTGACCGCGAACTGGTCATGATCAATGAGAGCTGGACGGTTCGCCCCGTGGCGGCCGCCCCCACCGGAGTCTGAAGATGAGCAGGAATGTGGTCGTAATCGGTACCCAGTGGGGTGACGAGGGTAAGGGCAAGATCGTCGATCTGCTGACCGAGCAGGCGGGTGCCGTGGTGCGCTTCCAGGGTGGGCACAACGCCGGCCATACGCTGGTCATCGGCGGCGAGAAGACGGTCCTTCACCTGATCCCGTCCGGTATCCTGCGTGACGGGGTCGAGTGTCTGATCGGCAACGGTGTGGTCCTCTCGCCCGACGCACTGCTCAAGGAGATGGCTCAGCTTGAGGCGAAGGGGGTTCCGGCACGGGAACGGCTGCGCATCAGTGAGGCGTGCCCGCTGATCCTGCCCTACCACGTGGCGCTCGACCAGGCGCGGGAGAAGGCGCGCGGCACGGCGGCGATCGGCACCACGGGTCGCGGCATCGGTCCGGCCTACGAGGACAAGGTGGCGCGCCGCGCGGTACGGGTCGGTGATCTCTTCCACCGTGAACGTTTTGCCGCCAAGCTCGGCGAGGTGCTCGACTTTCACAACTTTGTTCTGCGCCACTACTTCCAGGCGGAGGCGATTGACTTTCAGCAGGTGCTCGATCGTACCCTGGAGCAGGCCGAGGTGCTGCGACCGCTGGTCGATGATGTGCCAGAACGGATCCAGTTCCATCGTGACCAGGGCCATGACATCCTCTTCGAAGGGGCGCAGGGGGCGTTGCTCGATATCGATCACGGCACCTACCCTTACGTGACCTCGTCGAATACCACTGCCGGTGGCGCGGCGACGGGCAGCGGCGCCGGTCCGCGCGCCTTCGACTACGTCCTGGGTATTACCAAAGCGTACACCACCCGGGTCGGTTCCGGTCCCTTCCCGACCGAGCTCTTCGATGAGATGGGTGCCCATCTGGCCGAGCGCGGCCACGAATTCGGCTCGACCACCGGGCGTGCGCGTCGCTGTGGCTGGTTCGACGCCGTCGCCCTGCGTCGCTCGGTGATGCTCAACAGTGTCTCGGGGCTGTGCATGACCAAGCTGGATGTGCTGGACAACCTGGATACCTTGCGTATCTGTGTCGGCTATCGCTGCAACGGCGAGACGTTGGAGAAGCCGCCGGTCGGTGCCGAGGCCTATGCGGTCTGTGAACCGGTCTACGAGGATCTCCCCGGCTGGAGCGAGTCGACCGTCGGGGTGCGCGACTACGCGGCACTGCCAGCGAATGCGCGTGCCTATCTGGAGCGGATTTCAGAGGTGGTCGGTTGCCCGGTCGATATTATCTCGACCGGGCCTGAGCGCAACGAGACGATTATCCTCAACCACCCGTTCGCGTAAGGCGGTCGCAGTCGATCAGCGTTGAGTCCGGCAGACGTGCCAGGGGAGGCGGCGAGGCCCCTCGGGTTCAGGTGCGGCCGCGGAAGGTAATGCGGCCCTTGGTGAGGTCGTAGGGGGTGAGCTGGACGGTGACCTTGTCCCCGGTGAGGATGCGAATATAGTGCTTGCGCATCTTGCCGGAGATATGGGCGGTGACGATGTGGCCGTTGTCCAGCTCGACACGAAAGGTGGTGTTGGGTAACGAGTCGATGACCCGGCCCTCCATCTCGATGTGCTCTTCCTTTGCCATGCGTGCGATCTGTTCTCGGTGTGTCCGTGGAATAATCCCTTATTATCGCTTAATCTTCTTTCTGACGCAATGTCACGCACCGTTCCAGCGGATGCCACGCCTCGTTGACGAAGGCCTCGAGCGGCCGGTACTCGCGCTTGTACGCCATCTTACGGCAGCCGTCGACCCAGAAGCCCAGATAGAGATGGTCAAGACCACGTCGGCGCGCCTCGGCGATCTGCCACAGGATGGCGTAGCGGCCAGGAGAGCGGTCGGCGTGCACCGGGTCGAAGAAGGTGTAGACCGCCGAGAGGCCGTCGGCCAGGTGGTCGACGGCAGCGACGGCGATCAGTTCATGTTCACGACGAAATTCGTAGAGCCAGGTCTCGGACCAATGGCTGTTGAGAAAGTGGCAGTAGCCCTCCGGCGTCAGATTGTCATCCATGCCGCCGTCACGGTGGCGGCCTACCAGATAGCGGCGGTACAGAGCAAAGTGCTCGGGTCGGAAGGTAAAGGGGTGGCCGTGGATGGTCAGGTCCTGGTTGCGAGTCAGGGTGCGTCGCTGACTGCGGTTGGGCGTGAATCGACGGACCGGAACCCGTGTGGGCAGACAGGCGGCGCAGGCCGGGCAGGCTGGCCGGTAGACGTACTCGCCGCCGCGACGAAAGCCGAGCGTGATCAGCTGGTCGTAGCGGTGTGCGCTCATCGGCACCGATGGGGCGATGAAGAGGTTGACGCTTTCGCGCCCTTCCAGATAGTGGCACGGCGCTGGTGGGGTGGCGTAGAGGAGAGCGGTTTCCTGTGGGACGGCTGAACTCATGTTGCACCACCGCATTCGCGCTCGAGCAGCTGGACAAAGGAGCGCCGCGGGATCGGTTCGGCGCCGAGCGAGCGCAGGTGGTCGGTCTCGACCTGACAGTCGATCAGGCGGTAACCCTCCCTGCGCAGCCGCTCGACCAGATGGACGAAGGCGACCTTGGAGGCGTCGCTGGCGTGGGCGAACATCGATTCACCGAAGAAGACCCGGCCGATGGCCAGGCCATAGAGGCCGCCAACCAGCGTTCCATCGGCCCAGCACTCGACCGAGTGGGCGTGTCCGAGGTGGTGCAGCCGGTTGTAGGCGACCTGCATCGCCGGGGTGATCCAGGTGCCGTGCTGGCCGTGGCGCGGTGTCTCCGCGCACGCCTGTACGACCTGATCGAAGGCGTGGTTGAAAGTGACGGTATAGCACGCTTGGCGCAACCGCTTGCGCAGGCTGCGGCTGACATGGAGTCGCTCAGGGAAGAGCACCAGGCGCGGATCGGGTGACCACCACAGGATCGGCTGTCCCTCACTGAACCAGGGAAAGATGCCGCGTCGGTAGGCGGCCAGCAGTCGGGCTGGGGAGAGGTCCCCACCGACGGCCAGCAGCCCGTCGGGTTCGCGCAGGGCGAGCTCGACGTCGGGAAAGGCGTCGGCGGGGCTCTCGGGCAGGATCCGGGTCAGCGGGCCGACTTTTCCGCCTCCAGAAAGCGCTCGACATCCAGGGCCGCCATGCAGCCGGTTCCGGCCGAGGTGATCGCCTGGCGGTAGAGGTGGTCGGCCACGTCACCGGCGGCAAAGACGCCGGGTACGCTGGTGGACGTGGCGGCCGTGCTGCCTCCGCCGGTCCCCTTGACCTTGATATAGCCGTGCTCCATCTCGATCTGGCCGGCAAAGATATCGGTGTTCGGTTTGTGGCCGATGGCGATGAAGATGCCCATCACGTCGAGCTCCTTGGTCGCGCCATCCGCGGTGCTCTTGAGACGCATGCCGGTGACACCGCTGTCATCGCCCAGGACTTCGTCGAGGGTGTGGTTCCACTCGATGGTGATGTTGCCGTTCTTGGCCTTCTCCATGATCTGGTCGATCAGGATCTTCTCACACTTGAATTGGTCACGACGGTGGACCACGGTCACATGCTCGGCAATGTTGGAGAGATAGAGTGCCTCTTCGACGGCGCTGTTGCCGCCGCCGATCACGGCGACCTTCTGGCCACGGTAGAAGAAGCCGTCGCAGGTGGCGCAGCCGGAGACGCCGCGGCCCATAAATTTCTGCTCCGACTCCAGACCCAGGTACATCGCCGAGGCGCCGGTGGCAATGATCAGGGCGTCGCAGGTGTAGGTGCCGGCATCGCCGGTCAGGGTGAAGGGGCGGTTGGAGAGGTCGGTGGTGTGGATATGGTCGAAGACGATCTCGGTATTGAAGCGCTTGGCGTGGGCCTCCATGCGCTGCATCAGTTCTGGGCCCTGCACACCGTCGACGTCGCCAGGCCAGTTGTCGACCTCGGTGGTGGTGGTGAGCTGACCGCCCTGCTGCAGACCGGTGATCAACACCGGGTTGAGATTGGCGCGGGCGGCGTAGACCGCGGCGCTGTAGCCGGCGGGGCCAGAGCCGAGGATCAGCACGCGGCAGTGTTTGGGGTCGCTCATGGAAAGCTCCTTGTGGTGGACGGTCATTTTGTATCGAGTCTAAATTATAGCATCGCTGATTCGGCGGCGTAAGTGCCATTGTATAGGTTACAATAACCCCAATGAACCCAGCGAGTCGCCATGTCCAGCCCGTTTGAACTCTTCGTCGGCCTGCGCTACACCCGTGCCCGGCGCCGCAACCACTTTATCTCCTTCATTTCGCTGACCTCGATCATCGGCATTCTGCTCGGGGTGGCGGCGTTGATTACGGTGCTGTCGGTGATGAACGGCTTCGAGCGCGAGCTGCGAGAACGTATCCTCGGCATGGCATCGCACGCCACCGTCAGTGGTAGCGCCGAGGGCATGGCAGACTGGCGTGAGGTGGCCCGGCGCGCCTCGGAGCATCCGCGCGTGGTTGGGGCGGCCCCGTTCGTGCGCGCCGAAGGGATGCTGGTCAATGGGCCGCACGTCCATGGCGCTCTGGTGCGCGGCATCCTGCCGGAGGAGGAGCCGCGGGTCTCGGTGGTGGGTGAGCGGATGACGGCCGGTACGCTCGACCAGCTGGTGGCGGGCGAGTACCGGATCATTCTCGGGCGTGACCTGGCGCTGGCACTGGGCGTCCATGTCGGTGACCGGGTCACCCTGGTGGCACCGAGCGCCAATGTCACCCTGGCCGGTGTGATGCCCAGGCTGCGCCGCTTTACCGTCAGCGGCCTCTTCTCGGTCGGCATGTACGAGTACGACAGTGCCATGGCCTTCATCCACATGGAGGACGCTGCGCGGCTCTTCCAGATCGAGGGCGGGGTCAGCGGCGTGCGTCTGATGCTCGACGATCTCTTCATGGCGCCGTGGATCAGCCGCGAACTGGTCGCTGATCTGCCCGGCTACTACCGGGTCACCGACTGGACCCAGCTGCACGCCAATTTCTTCCGCGCCATTCGCACCGAGCGAACGGTGATGTTCATTATCCTGAGCCTGATCGTCGCGGTTGCCGCCTTCAATATCGTTTCGACCATGGTCATGGTGGTCACCGACAAGAAGGCCGACATCGCTATCCTGCGCACCCTCGGTGCCAGCCCCGGCAGTATCATGGCGCTGTTCATGATTCAGGGGGTGGTGATCGGACTGGTCGGCACCGTTGCCGGGGTCGGTGTCGGATTGGCCTTGGCGCTCAATGTAGAGACGCTGGTACCGATGATCGAGCGTGCCATCGGCCAGGAGTTTCTGCCTGCGGACGTTTATTACATCAGTGACTTGCCCTCCGAGGTGCGCCCAACGGATGTGGCGCGTATCGCCGGACTGGCTTTCCTGCTCAGCTTGTTGGCCACCCTCTATCCGGCGTGGAAGGCGGCGCGGACCCAGCCGGCGGAGGCGCTGCGTTATGAGTAGCCCGATCGTTGCCCGTGATCTGGTGATGACCTACCGTCAGGGACCGCTCGATGTCTCGGTGTTGCGCGGGGTCTCGCTCGAGGTCGCACGGGGAGAGCGGATCGCCGTAGTCGGTGCCTCCGGCTCCGGCAAGAGCACCTTGATGCACCTGTTGGGCGGGTTGGAACGGCCGACCAGCGGCAGCGTCGAGGTCTGTGGCGAGCGCATGGGCGAGCTGGGTGAGGCGGCGCGCGGGCGGCTGCGCAACCGGGCGCTCGGCTTTGTCTACCAGTTCCACCATCTGCTGCCGGAGTTCACCGCGTTGGAGAACGTGGCCATGCCGCTGCTGATCCGGCGTATGGCACGCGGTGAGGCGCTGGCTCAGGCCGCTGACCTGCTGGCGCGGGTCGGGCTTGCCGAGCGGGTCGCGCACAAGCCGGGCGAGCTCTCCGGTGGCGAGCGTCAGCGCGCGGCAATCGCCCGCGCGCTGGTCACCCGTCCGGCCTGCCTGCTGGCCGATGAACCGACTGGCAATCTCGATCGAGCCACCGCCGGCCAGGTCTGGGAACTGATGCAGGAGCTCAATCGTGACCTGGGCACCAGTCTGGTCATCGTGACCCACGATCCGGAATTGGCGGCGCGCACCGACCGCACGCTGACCCTGGTCGACGGCCGTTTCGTCAGCGAGAACAGATAAGGGCGCTCAGGATTCGCGGTCGCGCTGCTCCATCTGGCGCAGATGGCGGCGCAGCCGGCGCTGCTGCAGGTAGCGGATCAGGTGTAGTCGCCACAGTCCGCGGATGACCAGGTTGGCGAACAGTGCGGCGAGGCTGCCGACCACGATGCCGCCGATCAGCATCGGGAACCAGATCGTGCCGACCTCGCTGAAGAGCCACTGGATACTGGCCTCGAACTGGATGCCTTCACGCGGAGGACGTCCCAGGATCCACATGCCGACCCGGTAGCAGAAGTAGAACAGGGCCGGCATCGTCAGCGGGTTGCTGATCCAGACCAGGGCGACCGAGATCGGCAGGTTGACCCGCAGCCAGATGGCACTGGCCGCAGCGGTGACCATCTGGAAGGGGATCGGGACAAAGGTCCAGAAGAGGCCGACGCTGAAGGCGCCGGAGACCGAGGTGCGGTTCAGGTGGAGCAGGTTGGGGTCGTGTAACAGGCGGCCAAAGAGACGCAAGTGCTTGTGCTCGCGCACCTTGGCGTGGTCCGGCAGGTAGCGGCGGATGAATTTCCTGGGCATCGAGACCTGTTCCATCAGGTAAATCTGATCAATTATCGCTGATTCCGGGCGGTAAAGTCACCGCCGGTTGTGGGAGTGGGGTCGATGGTCGTAGCGGCGATCGCCTTTCTGCTGGGTGTTCTTTGGGTGCAGAGCTGGGGCAGCCTACCTGATCTCCTCTGGTTGTGGGGGGCGCCACTGCTGCTGGTGGCACTGAGGTCGGCGCGTCTGCGCCCGCCAGCCCTCTTTCTGCTCGGCGCGGCGTGGGCCATGCTGCACGCGGCCTGGGCGTTGGCACCGGGGCTGGAGGCACGGCTCGAAGGGGTCGATCTGCGCTTGGTCGGCAGCGTCGCTGCGCCGGCGCAGCCGCGGGAACGGTCGCAGCGTTTCGAGTTCGACGTCGAGTCGGCCTGGCTCGGGTCGCAGCCGGTCGAGCTGCCCACCCGGGTTCGGCTCAACTGGTACGGCGCCGCTCCCGAGCTGGTTCCAGGTGAACAGTGGCAGCTGGTGGTGCGACTGCGCGCGCCGCGCGGCTTCTTCAATCCGGGCGGCTTCGACTACGAGGGCTGGCTCTTTCGCCACCGTATCGGCGCCACCGGCTATGTGCGCCAGTCGGACGAGAATCGGCGGCTGCAGGCAGCCGGCCATCGCTACCCGGTGCAGCAAGTGCGTCAGCGGGTCACCGAGCGGATCGGTCAGGTGCTGGGCGAGGGGCCGGCTGCAGCGATCGTCGTGGCGCTGGCCAACGGTGATCGACAGGGGCTTGGCGAGGCGCAGTGGCAGGTGCTGCGGGCCACCGGGACCAACCATCTGGTGGCGATTTCGGGGTTGCACATCGGCCTGGTGGCCGGGCTGCTCTTCTTTCTGGTACGTACCCTCTGGTGCCGCTCGAGTCGGCTGGTCATGCGCTGGCCGGCGCCACGGGCTGCGGCCGTCGCGGCCCTGCTCGGGGCGACCCTCTACGCTGCCATGGCTGGTTTCTCGATCCCGACCCAGCGCGCCCTGGTGATGCTGGTCGCCGGTATGGCCGGCTGGCTGCTCGGGCGCCATACCGGAGCCCTGCATGCGGTGGCGCTGGCACTCTTCGCGGTGCTGCTCTATGACCCGCTGGCGGTGCTCGATGTCGGCTTCTGGCTCTCCTTCGGCGCTGTGGCGATCATCCTCTACGGCATGGCTGGTCGACCGGCGGCCAGCGGCCTCTGGTGGCGCTGGGGGCGAGCGCAAGTCGTGGTGGCCATCGGCCTCTCGCCGCTGTTGCTCTTCTTCTTCCAGCAGACCAGCGTGATCTCGCCGCTGGCCAACCTGCTGGCGGTGCCGTGGACCGGGCTGGTGGTGGTGCCGCTGACCCTGCTCGGCGCCCTGCTGGCCCTGTTGTTCCCGCCCCTGGCCGCGCCCCTGCTGCATCTGGCCGGGCTCTCGGCCGAGCTGCTCTGGTGGGGGTTGGAGGGGTTGGCGCGGCTGCCACTGGCCGAGTGGCACCGCCATCCGCCGCCGTTCTGGGCGCTGCTGCCGGGGCTGGTCGGCGTCGCCTGGCTGCTGGCGCCACGCGGCTTTCCGTCGCGCTGGGCCGGCCTGATCTGCCTGTTGCCGGTGCTACTGTGGCGCCCACCCCTGCCGGCCGATGGCGAGGCGTGGGTGACCCTGCTCGACGTCGGTCAAGGGCTGGCCACGGTGGTGCGCACCCGCGATCATGTCCTGGTCTACGACACCGGCGACCGCTTCTCGTCGACCTTCGATGCCGGCAGCGCCGTGGTCGTCCCCTACCTGCGCCACCACGGCATCGATGCACTGGACAAACTGATCATCAGCCACCGCCACACCGATCA
This sequence comes from Gammaproteobacteria bacterium, assembly GCA_007128895.1. Classification (GTDB taxonomy): domain Bacteria; phylum Pseudomonadota; class Gammaproteobacteria; order SKWO01; family SKWO01; genus SKWO01. The sequence goes on along the minus strand of SKWO01000047.1, from coordinate 11,671 downwards.
CAGCGGCGGGGCACCGGCGGTGTTGGCGCAGTTCCCGCCGCAACGGCGCCTGAGCGGGGAGCCGGACTACTTGCCGTGGTTGGAGGCCGAGCCGTGCCACGACGGGCAGCAGTGGCAGTGGAACGGAGTCGCATTCCATGTGCTCCATCCGCCGCGCGAGCATACCCTGGGCAGCAACGACGCCTCCTGTGTGGTGCGGATCGAGGCCGGAGGGCAGCGGTTGCTGTTGACCGGCGATATCGAGGCGCTCGCCGAGGCGCGTCTGCTCGAGCAGCACGCCGGACGGCTCGATGTCGATGTGCTGGTGGTACCCCACCACGGCAGCCGCACCTCCTCCAGTCCGCCCTTCATAGCGGCGACTTCACCGCAGCACGTGCTCTATCCGGTCGGCCACCGCAACCGCCACCACCATCCGCACGACGAGGTGGTGGCGCGCTGGGCCGCCACTGGGGCGGCGGCATGGAAGAGTCCGGCGCACGGCGCGATCCACCTGCGCCTGGGCGGTGCGGCGATCGAGCCGTCCGCCTGGCGTGAGCAGCGGGGGCGCTACTGGAACGCCAGATAGTCAGCCAAGGAGAAGCCGCTCCAGGGTGGCGACAAAGATCGCATGCAGGGCGTCGAGGTCGTCGCACCCCACGCACTCGTTGACCTGGTGGATGGTCGCATTGCTCGGCCCCAGCTCGATCACCTGGGCGCCGGTCGGCGCGATGAAACGGCCGTCCGAGGTGCCGCCACCGGTGCAGAGCTTCGCCTCCTGGCCGGTGACCTGATGCACCGCCGCGCGTGCGGCATCGACCAGCGCGCCCGGTTCGGTGACGAAGGGCGCGCCGGAGAGGTTCCAGTCGAGACGGTACTCGAGTCCGTGCCGGCTCAGCAGCGCCTCGACCGCCTGACGCAGCCCCGCCTCGCTCTGCTCGGTGGAGAAGCGGAAGTTGAACAGCACCTCGACGCTGCCGGGAATGACGTTGGTGGCGCCGGTCCCGGCGTGGATGTTGGATATCTGAAAGGTGGTCGGGGGAAAAAAGGCGTTGCCTTGGTCCCACTCGCGCCGGCACAGCTCGTCGAGCGCCGCCATCAGCGGATGGATCGGGTTGTCGGCCAGATGGGGGTAAGCGACATGGCCCTGCTTGCCGTGGACGGTGAGGGTGCCGTTGAGGGAGCCACGGCGCCCGTTCTTGATGGTATCCCCAGCGCGCGCTACCGAGCTCGGTTCGGCCAGCAGGCACCAGTCGATCGCATCCCCGCGCGCGCTCAGCGCCTCAACCACCTTGACGGTGCCGTCGAGCGCCGGCCCCTCTTCGTCGCTGGTGAGCAGGAAGGCGAGGGTGCCGGGGTGGTCCGGGTGGGCCTGAACAAATGCCTCGGCAGCGGTGACCATCGCCGCGACCCCGCCCTTCATGTCGGCGGCGCCACGCCCGTAGAGCAGGCCGTCACGGATCTCGGGGTGGAACGGATCACTGTGCCAGCGCTCACGTGGCCCCGGCGGCACCACGTCGGTGTGGCCGGCAAAGACGAAGAGCGGTGCCCTACTGCCGTGAGTCGCCCACAGGTTGTCGACCTCGCCAAAGCGCATCGGTTCGATGACAAAGCCGCACGCCTCCAGCCGCTCGGCGAGCAGCGCCTGGCAGCCGGCATCGTCCGGGGTGACCGAGGGGCGCTCGATCAGCGCCATGGCGAGCTGGAGTGTGGGTGAGAGCGGGGTGTCGGTCATGGAAAGCGCGCGGCGAAATCGGTTTCGGAGAAGCCGACGCTGACCGCCCCTGACTGTTCGATCACCGGGCGCTTGATGATCGCCGGCTGTTCCAGCATCAGGGCGAAGGCGCTGTCGGCGTCGAGGGCATCGCGGTGCGCCTGTGGCAGCTGGCGCCAGGTGGTACCGCGGCGGTTGAGCAGGGCCTCCCAGCCGAGCGCCTCGACCCAGCGGGCGAGGGTGGCGGCGTCGAGGCCGTCCTTGCGCAGGTCGTGGAAGGTGAAGGCGACGCCGTGGCTGTCGAGCCAGCGGCGCGCCTTGCGTACGGTGTCGCAGTTGGGGATGCCGTAGACGACCATCAGATGTCGCGCAGCAGCTCGTTGATGCCGACCTTGCTGCGGGTCTTCTCGTCGACCTGCTTGACGATGACGGCACAGTAGAGGCTGTAGCTGCCGTCCTTCGACGGCAGGTTGCCGGAGACGACCACCGAGCCGGCGGGGACGCGGCCGTAGGTGATCTCGCCGGTCATGCGGTTGAAGATGCGGGTGCTCTGGCCGAGGTAGACCCCCATCGAGATGACCGAGCCCTCCTCGACGATGACCCCCTCGACAACCTCGGAGCGGGCACCGATGAAGCAGTTGTCCTCGATGATGGTCGGATTGGCCTGGAGCGGCTCGAGCACGCCGCCGATGCCGACACCGCCGGAGAGGTGGACGTTCTTGCCGATCTGGGCGCAGGAGCCGACGGTGGCCCAGGTGTCGACCATGGTGCCGGTATCGACGTAGGCGCCGATATTGACGTAGGAGGGCATCAGCACCACGCCGGGAGCGATATAGGCACCCTTGCGCACGCTTGCCGGCGGCACCACGCGCACGCCGCTGTCGCGGAAGTCGCGCGAGTTGAAGTCGGCGTACTTCGACGGCACCTTGTCGAAGTAGTTGGTGAAGCCGCCCTTCATGAATTCGTTGTCGTGGATGCGGAAGGAGAGCAGTACCGCCTTCTTCAGCCACTGGTTGACGACCCAGTCGCCGCCCTGCTTTTCGGCGACCCGCAGGCTGCCGTTGTCGAGCTGGGCGAGGGCCTCGTCGACCGCCTCGCGCAGCTGGCTCGGGGCCGAGCGCGGGGTGATTTCAGCGCGGTTTTCAAAGGCGTCTTCAATGATCTTCTGCAGGTCTGACATCTAGAGTTCCTCGATCAGGTTACGGATGCGTTGGGCGGCCTCGACACAGGCGTCGAGTTCGGCCACCAGGGCCATGCGCACACGCCCGGTGCCGGGGTTGCCGGTGGCGGTGTCGCGGGAGAGGTAGCGGCCAGGAAGCACGGTGACGTGCTGCCGTTCGAAGAGGGTGCGAGCAAAGCGCTCGTCATCGATCGGAGTCTGTGGCCACAGGTAGAAACCGGCGTCGGGCGCATCGACCGCCAGCACCGGTGTCAGGATCTCGAGCACGCGGCTGAACTTCTCGCGGTAGCGAGCGCGGTTCTCGATGACGTGCTGCTCGTCTTGCCACGCCGCGATACTGGCGGCCTGCACCGGGGGCGCCATGGCGCAGCCGTGGTAGGTACGGTAGCGCAGGAAACGGGCCAGTACCGCTGCGTCGCCGGCCACGAAGCCGGAGCGCAGTCCCGGCAGGTTGGAGCGCTTGGAGAGCGAGTGGAAGACGATGCAGCGGGCGTAGTCGTCGACGCCGATCGCCTGTGCCGCCTGCAGCAGCCCCGGTGGCGGGTGGGCTTCGTTGGGGTAGATCTCGGAGTAGCACTCGTCGGCGGCGATGATGAAGTCGTGCTGTTGGGCCAGCACGATCAGCTGCTTGAGGCGCTCCATGTCGATGACGGCGCCACTCGGGTTGCCCGGTGAACAGAGGTAGAGCAGTTGGCAGCGCTGCCACACTTCGGCCGGGACGCGGTCGAAGTCAGGCTGCAGGCCGCGCTCGGCGCTGACATTGATGAAGTACGGTTCGGCCCCGGCGAGCAGGGCGGCGCCCTCGTAGATCTGGTAGAACGGATTGGGCATCGCCACCAGCGGTGCCGGGGCGTGGCGGTCGACCACGGCCTGGGCGAAGGCAAAGAGCGCCTCGCGCGTACCGTTGACCGGCACCACCTCGGTCAGCGGGTCGACGTGGGTCAGCCCGAAGCGGCGCTCCAACCAACCGGCGATCGCCTCGCGCAGTGTGTCGCTGCCCTTGGTCAGCGGGTAGCGTGCCAAGCCGTCGAGGTGGTCGGTCAGGGCCTTGGCGACAAAGGATGGCGCCGGGTGTTGCGGCTCGCCAATCGAGAGCGCAATGGGGGACAAGCCAGCCGGAGGCTGTGCGCCGTCGAAGAGGCGGGCAAGCCGTTCGAACGGGTAGGGCTGGAGCAGATCGAGGTCGGGGTTCATGGTCTGGCGACGGCTAGGGTGAGAACGGGATCAGCTGGGTGAGCGGTCCGAGCAGGGTGTCGTTGAGGTACAGACTGCCGTTTTCGATACGGGCGTCAAGGCGCCAGGAGCCGTTGTCGCGCACGATCCAGCCCTCCTGTTCGACCTCCTGGATCATTGCCTCCAGCATCGGATCAAGCGCACCGTCACTCTGGATCGGCGCTCCCTTCTTGTCTCCCTTGACCGGCGGCGGCCCTTGGCGCAGCAGCGCCTCGCGCAGCAGGGTGTCGGTGATGCTGAGGCCGAAGCGACCGCTCAGGCGGCGGCTGAGCTGATGGGGGTCCAGCAAGGCGAAGAGGTTGTCGCCCAGCTGGGTGCCATCCAGGCGTAGGGAGAGGCTCGCCTGCAGCGGCCCGTAAGGGGTGGTGACATCCAGATGGTCGAGGTGCAGCTCCGGCGAGCCGGTCAGCAGATCAAGCGCGGCGACCATCCAGTTCATGCTTTGGGCTGGGTCTTGAGCGGCCTGCTGAAGCAGGAGCAGAGCCGAAGTGCGCAGCCGATCGGCCCGCAGGGCGATCGAGGCCGGGCCGAACGGGCCGTCGGGTGAATCCAGATGGCCCAGGCCGGCTTCGATATGGGCGGTCAGGTAGTCGCCCTCGATGCTGTTGGTGACGGCCATGGAGAGGCCGTCGAGCGTGACATCGGTGTTGCCGCCGGCGACGACCCCCGCTTCATCCAGCTCGAAGCGCAGGTGGCCGGCCCACAGACCGCTGATGTGCTGGGCCTGCGCGATGTCGAGCACCGCGCCTTGCAGCCAGCTCCGCTCGCCGCTGGCTTCGTCGCGGAGATCGATGCGGGGCAGACGCGCCGCGAAACTCAGTTGGCGCTGGGGCATTGACCAATGGAACTCGCCGTCGATCGGTTCCCAACTGGCCTGTATGGTGGTCTCCGCCGGGCTGCTGCCGTGAAAGCCGGGAACCGTCAGGGTGCCGGTGACCGTTTGCGTGCTGGCCACACTCTCCAGGGTCAGCAGCGAGCCCTCGGGAAAGTAGTGGGTCAAGACGGGCAGCTCCGGCTGACCGGCGGCCGGGATCTGGCTCACGACCCGTACTCCGCCCCGGGCCAGGGCCTGAACCGGGTTGTGGTAAAGCGTGTTGTGCAGCAGCAGACGCGGGGCTGTGGTCGCGCCCTCAGGATGCACCGCGTGCCACGCATCGGCACCCCCGCCAGAGAGCCGGATGACCAGGGTGGCCGAGGAGTGGAGCAGGCCGCGCTGGTAGTGTTCATGCTCAACGGTCAGCTTGCCGCTGGTCTCGAGGGTGTCCAGCACCGCCCGGTATTCGCGTTCGGCGGCTGCGCCGCTCCAGGCAACAAGACCGGCAAAGAGGGCGGCGAGGAGGACGGGGGTGGCCAGCAGCAGGATAAGACGGTGTCGTTTCAACGGAGTACCCATTCAAGAATCAGTTTGCTGCCGACGAAGCCGACCAGCAGCAGGACGAAGCCGCTCAAGGTCCAGCGGATGGCGGTGCGCCCGCGCCAGCCATAGCGCCAGTGGCCGAAGAGCAGACCGGCGAAGATCAGCCAGGCGGCGATGGTGAGTACGCTCTTGTGGACCAGTTTCTGGGCAAAGAGGTTGTCGACGAAGAGGGCGCCACTGAGCAGGCCGACCGTGAGCAGGGCAAAGCCCAGGCCAATCATGCGAAAGAGCAGGCATTCCATGGTTTGCAGCGGGGGCAGTGCGCGAATAAAGCCGCCGGGATGACGGTTGCGCAGGTGCGACTCCTGGATGTGCATCAGCAGCGCCTGGGCGGCAGCCATGGTCAGCACGCTGTAGCCGAGGATCGAGACCAGGATGTGCAGTTGCAGCGGGGCGCTCAGCCCGGCCGTCCAGTGGCCGCTCTCCGGCAGCAGCAGCTTGAGCAGCAGGGCCACGGCGGCCAGCGGGAAGACCAGGATGCCCAGGTTTTCCAGGGGCCGGGTCAGGGTCGCCAGCAGCAGCATCAGCGCCAGCAGCCAGGTGGATAGTGAGAGCAGGCCGAAGAGGCCGATGTCGATGCCGTGCGGGCCGTAGAGGTGGTGGTGGATCGCCAGGGCGTGCAGCAGGACGCCACCCACGGCGACGGTCAGGGCCACCAGACGGGCCCGCTCGGTTGCGCGTACCCCCTGCATCAGACGGCGATAGAGCAGAAAGCCGGTGAGCAGGTAGAGCAGGCTGGCGCCCAGGCTGAAGAGCGTGTCAAACATGGTGGAATCTTCGCACAGTCGCCGTTGTTGTCGCAATCGGCATGCAGTATTCTGCCCGTTTGGATCGAAAATGGGGGCGTAAACGTGCGCGTGGTCGGATGGCTTCTGCTGGTGGCCTGCCTGCTGGGCGGGACCGTGCCGCTTGTGGCTGCGCCGCAGCATGGCTTGGCACTGCACGGTGAGCCGCACTATCCCCCCGACTTTACCCACTTTGCCTACGCCAACCCGGATGCGCCCAAGGGGGGCGCTGTCCGGCTGGCGGCGGTCGGTACCTTCGACAGCCTCAACCCCTTTATCCTGCGCGGCACGCCGCCGAGCGGCATCGGCATGCTCTTCGACACGCTGATGGTCAGCTCGGCCGACGAGGCCTTCTCGGTCTACGGTCTGATCGCCGAGACGGTCGAGGTCGACCCGGACAACCGCCACGCCACCTTTACCCTGCGCCGTGAGGCGCGTTTCCACGATGGCCAGCCGATTACAGTCGATGACGTTCTGTTCAGTCTGGAGGTGCTGCAGCGCGACGGTCACCCCTTCTACCGCTCCTACTACGGTCAGATCGAACGGGCCGAGGCACTCGACGCGCGCCGGGTGCGCTTCCACTTCAGCGATCCGGACAATCGCGAGTTGCCGCTGATCGCCGGCCAGTTGCCGGTGTTGCCGCGCCACGACTGGGAAGCGCGCGACTTTACCCGTACCACATTGGAGCCGCCGCTGGGCAGCGGGCCGTACCGCATCGAGGCGGTCGACCCCGGCCGCTCGATTACCTACCGGCGGGTCGAGGACTACTGGGCCGCCGACCTGCCGGTACGGCGGGGCATGCACAACTTCGACACCATTCGCTACGACTTCTATCGGGATGCCACAGTGGCGCTGGAGGCATTCAAGGCGGGCGAGTACGACTTTCGTCAGGAGAACATCGCACGCCAGTGGGCCGAAGGCTATGCCGGGCCGGCGCTGAGCCGTGGCTGGATACGCATGGAGGAGATTCCCAACAGCCAGTCGCAGGGGATGCAGGGCTTTGCCCTGAACACCCGGCGACCGCTCTTCGAGGATCGACGGGTGCGCAAGGCGCTGGGTCTGCTCTTCGACTACGAATGGGTCAATCGCACCCTCTTTCACGGTGCCTATGTGCGCTCATACAGCTACTGGTCCAACTCCGAGCTGGCCGCGACCGGTCTGCCGTCGGCGGCCGAGCTCGAACTGCTCGAACCGTGGCGTGACCGCCTGCCACCAGAGCTCTTCGAGCGCGAGTTCCGGCCCCCGGTGACCGATGGCAGCGGCCATGTGCGGCCCCAACTGGTGCAGGCGCTTGGCCTGCTGCGCGAGGCCGGCTGGGAGGTGCGCGACAACCGGCTGATCCACCAGGAGAGCGGGCGCCCGTTTCAGTTCGAGATCCTGCTGCTCAACCCGAGCTTCGAACGAGTGGTGCTGCCCTATGTGCGCAACCTCGAGCGGCTCGGCATTCGGGCCCGGGTGCGTACCGTCGATTCGACCCAGTATCAGCGCCGTCTGGACGACTTCGACTTCGACCTGACCGTGGTGGTTCTGCCGCAGTCGCTCTCGCCCGGTAACGAGCAGTTCGATCTCTTCGGCTCGGCAGCGGCGCAGACGCCGGGCAGCCGCAACTACGCCGGTATCGATGACCCGGTGGTCGACGCCCTGATCGAACGGGTGGTGCGGGCCGAGAGTCGCGAGGGGTTGATCACGGCGACCCGCGCCCTGGACCGGGTGCTGCTGTGGGGCCACTATGTGATTCCGAACTGGCACACCGATGTCTACCGGGTTGCCTACTGGGACAAGTTCGGGCGGCCCACGGTCACACCGCGCTATGCGCTCGGTTTCGAAAGCTGGTGGATCGATCCGGAGCGGGTCGCCGCGCTGCGGGCTGCCGGAGCGACGCTGCGTTCTATTCGCTGAGCCGGGCGATGATCGCCTCGAGCGGCTCCGGGCGGGCAATATGGAAGCCCTGTGCCTGGTGGCAGCCGCTCTTGCGCAGCAGCGCCAGCTGCTGTTCGGTCTCCACGCCCTCGGCGACGATTTCGAGGCCAAGGCCAAGACCCAGGCCGATCACGGCGCTGATGATGCAGGCATCCGAGGTGGAGGCGCGCAGGTCGTTGACGAAGGTGCGATCGATCTTCAGGGTGTTGACGGGGAAGTTGCGCAGGTAGGCGAGCGACGAGTAGCCGGTGCCGAAATCGTCGATCGCCAGCGCCACACCGAGCGAGCGCAGCTTGCGCATCGCCTTGCACGCCTCATTGACGTTGTGCATCAGCATCCCCTCGGTGATCTCCAGCTCCACTTGTCGTGGGGGCAGGCCACTGCGAGCCAAAGCGTCGGCGACCGTATCGATCAGCTTCGGGTTCTGGAACTGCCGTGCCGAGAGGTTGACCGCCACCGTGAGCCGGTGGCCGGTGCGGCGCTCGATCTCCAGCGTGTCGGCAAAGGCGCGTTCGAGGATCCAGTCGCCGATCGGGTTGATCAGGCCGGTATCCTCGGCCAACGGGATGAAGTCGGCCGGCGAGACCATGCGGCCATCCTCCATCGGCCAGCGAATCAATGCCTCCATGCCGGTGATGCGCTGGCTGGCCAGATCGAGTTTTGGCTGGTAGTGGAGGACGAAGCCCTGCTCGCTGATGGCCCGGCGCATCTGCGCCTCGAGACGCACCCGGTTGGCGCTGCTGGCGTTCATCTCCTGCGAGTAGAAGCGGTAGCCGCCACGGCCGGTCTGCTTGACCTGGGCCAGCGCCTCCTCGGCACAGTGGATCAGCGCGTCTTCGGAGGCCGCGTTCTGCGGATAGATGGCAATGCCCATGCTGGCCGAGACAAAGACCTCCTCGCCCGCGATCTCGAACGGCTGCTCGAGCTTGGCCATCAGCCGGTCGGCCACCACGCTGGCATCCTCCGGCTGGCGCATCTCACTGAGGATGAAGGCGAAGGCGTCACCACTGACCCGAGAGACCATGTCCGGATCGCGTTCGGTGCGGTCCTCCTGGACGGCCATCAGGTCGGTGCGGCGGATGCAGGTGGTAAAGCGTTCGGCAATTTCACACAGTAACTGATCGCCGGCGGTGAAGCCGAAGGTGTCGTTGATCTGGCGGAAGCGGTCGAGGTTGAGCAGGATCAGGCCGGTCGAGCGCTTATGCCGGTTGGAGACGTTGAATTCGTGGTTCAGGCGGTTGCGGAAGAGGATCCGGTTGGGCAGGTCGGTCAGGTCGTCGTAGTGGGTCAGTCGCTCCAGTTCGGCCTCGGTGCGCTTCTTCTCCGAGAGGTCGTGAAAGAGCGCGACATGGTGTGATGTCTGGCCGCTCTGGTCGATAATGCGTTCGAGAATCAGGTATTTGAGATAGACCGTGCCGTCGGCGCGACGATCCCAGATTTCGCCTTCCCAGTGGCCCTCGGTCTCCAGTGTGCGCCACATGGCCTCATAGAAGGCGCTGTCGTGGTGGCCCGACTTGTTGATGTTCGGGCGCTGGCCGATCGCTGCGCGGGCGGTGTGGCCGGTCAGCCGTTCATAGGCGGGGTTGACGTAGATGATGATATTGTCTGCATTGGTGATGACGACGGCCTGATTGATCTGTTCGACGACACGGATGAGGATCTGTGGCGGCAGATCAAACCAGTGTGGTCGGTGGCTTTCGTCGGATTGCGAGGCCAGCTGCATGCGCATCCACTCCCAAGCTTGTGTGGTGATCTTGTTGTTATATCGGCCGATACTACGCTGCCAAAAGAGGGTTGGCAAGCCAGGGCATTGGCCATGGGTAGGTCATCGTCGCCGCGGGATGCCGAGGCGTTGGCGCTTCTCCCACAGTGTCTTGCGGCTGATACCGAGGCGGCGGGCGAGATCGGTCTCGGTCAGCTCGCCCTCGTGGTCGCGGATGAAGCGCCGGGTGTAGTCGTCCAGGGAGAGTCCCCCGGGTGCGTCTGCGGCCGGTGCGGCGCTTGGTTGCAGGCTGAGCTGGTGCGCCTCGATCCGTGTGCCTTCGGTGAGGATCACGGCGCGCTCGATCACGTTTTCCAGTTCACGTACGTTGCCGGGCCACGCATAGTGGCGAATGGCATCGAGCGCCTCCGGGGAGAGGTGCAGCGGCGGGCGGTTGAGGCGTAGGCACGCCTTGTCCAGCAGGAAGGTAGCCAACCGATCGATGTCGTCACCCCGTTCGCGTAGAGGTGGCAAGGTGATCTCGACCACGCGCAGGCGGAAGTAGAGGTCGCCCCGGAAGGCCCCGTCGGCGACGCGCTGTTGCAGATCGCGGTGGGTCGCGGCAATCAGGCGGATATTGACCTTGCGCACCCGGGTCGATCCGACTCGGCGGATCTCGCCCTCCTGCAGCACGCGCAGCAGGCGTGCCTGTGCCGCCAGCGGCAACTCGCCGATCTCATCCAGAAAGAGGGTGCCGCCGTCGGCCGCCTCGACCAGTCCGTGGCGTGTGCCGCTGGCACCGGTGAAGGCCCCCTTCTCGTGGCCAAAGAGCTCTGATTCGAGTAGCCCTTCGGGGATGGCAGCGCAGTTGACCGCGACCAGCGGGGCGTCGCGCCGCGGACTCTGTTCATGTACGGCGCGAGCGACCAGCTCCTTGCCGGTCCCCGACTCGCCCAGGATCAGTACGCTGGCATCGGTGGGGGCCACCTTGTGGATATGGGCGCAGATTTCGCGCATCGCGGCGCACTCGCCGACCATGCCGGCAACCGGGTAGGTGCGCGACAGATCGGACTTGAGGGCGGCGTTCTGCCGTTTCAGGTTGCTCTGGTTGAGTGCGCGACGTACCAGCACCACCATCTCGTCGTGGTCGAACGGTTTGGCGATGTAGTCGAAGGCGCCGGCCTTCATCGCATCGACGGCGGAGCGCACGCTGGCGTAGCTGGTCATGATGATCACCGGCACCTGCCCGACCTGGGCGATCAACTCAGTGCCCGAGCCGCCCGGCAGGCGCAGATCGGCGATGATCAGGTCGAAATCGTCCGCCGCCAGTTGCAGTGCCTCGTCGACCGAGCCAGCCTCGACTACGCTGAAGCCGTTGCGTTCGAGCAGGCGGCGCAGGGCACTGCGGATGATCGGTTCATCCTCGACGATCAGGATCTGGCTCATGCAGGCTCTCCTCTTCTTCGGGGTTGCGCTCCAAGGGCAGGCGCAGGGTGACGCGGGTGCCCTCACCGGGGCTGCTGTGGATGGTGATGCTGCCGGCGTGGTCCTGGATGATCGAGTAGACCAGGGGCAGGCCGAGCCCGGTGCCCTCGCCGGGTTGGCGGGTGGTAAAGAAGGGTTCGAAGATGCGCTCGATCAGCTCTGGCGCGATCCCCTCGCCGTGGTCGGTCAGCTCGACCACGGCGAGGCCCTCTTCACGGCGGCCGTCGATCTCGATCAGTCCGCCGGGCTCCGAGGCGAG
>SKWO01000083.1 GCA_007128895.1 Gammaproteobacteria bacterium | reverse complement strand
GTGATCGAGCCCCCGGTGATTGATCCTCCAGTGGCCGACACACCCGTGGTCGAGGCCCCGCCACCCGAGTCGCCGACCCTGCGTTGGGAGCGGCTGCGCACGCAGGTTGCCGAATGCACTGCCTGCGCGTTGAGCGAGGGACGCACCCAGACCGTCTTCGGGGTCGGTGATCCAAATGGCCCGTGGCTCTTCATCGGTGAGGGGCCGGGTGCCGAGGAGGACCGACGGGGTGAGCCGTTCGTCGGTCCGGCTGGCCAGCTGCTCGACGCCATGCTGTCGGCGCTGGGGCTGCACCGTGGCGAGGGGGTCTATATCGCCAATGTGGTCAAGTGTCGGCCGCCCGGTAACCGCGACCCGCGACCGGAGGAGCGCGCCGCCTGTCGGCGTTGGCTGGAGGCGCAGATTGCGCTGATCCAGCCACGTATCGTGGTGGCGCTGGGCAAGGTGGCGGCGCAGAGTCTGCTGGGCAGTGATGAGACAATGGCCCGCCTGCGTGGCCGTGAACACCGCCTCTCTGGACACGAGATCCCGCTGGTGGCCACCTACCATCCGGCCTACCTGCTGCGCAGCCCGGCGGAGAAGGGCAAGGCGTGGCAGGATCTGCTGCTGGCCCGGCGGCTACTGACCGCGAGACGGTGATGGCGCTCGCCTTGCGCACGATGCGCGACGACGATCTGCCGCAGGTGTTGGCGATCGAGCAGGCCGGCAGCCCGGCCCCCTGGAGTCCCAGGATCTTCCACGACTGTCTGCGCGAGGGCCACCACTGCCGGGTGGTCGAGGTCGACGGTGGCGTGGCCGCCTTCACCATCTACAGCCTAGTCGCGGGCGAGCTGCATCTGTTCAATATCGCCGTGGCGCCGGCGCAGCGCCGGCGCGGTCTGGCCCGGCAGATGCTCACCCAGGTGCTGAACGAGGCGGCGGCCAGCGGTTGCCGTGCCGCGTGGCTTGAGGTGCGCGCCTCGAACGAGGCGGCGATCACCTTGTATGAGCAGCTCGGCTTCATTCAGGTAGGGGTGCGCAAGGCGTACTATCCAGCCTATGCGGGGCGCGAGGATGCGCTGCAGTTTTCGCTTGAACCGCTCCCCGTGGTAGAATCGCCCGCGCCATGAATCTGCACGAATATCAAGCCAAGCGGCTCTTTCAAGACTACGCCATTCCGGTTCCGGACGGACGGGTGGCCACCAGTGTACGCGAGGCGCTGGTCGCTGCACGCGAACTCGGCGGCGCGGCGTGGATGGTCAAGGCGCAGGTCCACGCCGGTGGGCGCGGCAAGGCAGGTGGGGTGCGTCGGGTCGAGGGGCTGGAGGCGCTCGAGGCAGCGGCCAACCAGCTGCTCGGATCGCGCCTGGTCACCGCCCAGACCGACTGCCGTGGGCAGCCGATCAACCGGCTGCTGCTCGAGGCCCCGGCCGCCATCGCGGCCGAGTACTACGTCGCCGGTCTGATCGACCGCGCCCGTGAACGGATCGTCTTCATGGCCTCGACCGCCGGCGGCATGGATATCGAGGCGGTCGCCGCCGAGACGCCGGAGCGCATCCTGACCGTCGCCGTCGACCCGGCCACCGGCCTGCAGCCCTTCCAGTGTCGCCGGCTTGCCTTTGGGCTGGGGCTGAGCGGGCCACAGATCGGCCAGTTCACCCGCATTCTGCTCGGCCTCTACCGGCTGATGAGCGACAAGGATGCCGAACTGGTCGAGATCAACCCACTGATTGCGACGGCCAGCGGTGACTTGCTGGCGCTCGATGCCAAGCTGGTACTCGATGGCAACGCCCTCTACCGCCATGCGGACATGGAGGAGCTGCGCGACCCGACCCAAGAGGATGACAAGGAGAACCATGCCCGTCAGCATGGCCTCAACTACGTCACCCTGGAGGGTGATATCGCCTGCATGGTCAACGGTGCTGGCCTGGCCATGGCAACCATGGACCTGATCCAGCTGCATGGGGGTCGGCCAGCCAACTTCCTCGATGTCGGTGGCGGCACCACGGCCGAGAAGGTGGCCGAGGCGTTCAAACTGATCCTCTCCGATGGTCAGGTGCGGGCGATTCTGGTCAATATCTTCGGCGGCATCGTGCGCTGCGACCTGATTGCCGAGGGCATCATCCAGGCCGTTGCCGAGGTCGGTGTCAGTGTGCCGGTGGTGGTGCGCCTAGAAGGAACCAATGCCGAACGCGGACGTGCCCTGCTGGATGACAGCGGGCTCGACATCGAGACCGCCAGCGGCCTGACCGATGCCGCCATCAAGGCGATAGCCGCTGCCGCAGGGAGGTAAGCATGGCCATTCTGATCGACCGAGAGACGCGGGTCATCTGTCAGGGCTTTACCGGCAAGCAGGGGACCTTCCACTCCGGACAGGCAATCGCCTACGGCACCCGCATGGTCGGTGGCGTGACCCCGGGCAAGGGTGGCCAGCGCCACCTCGACCTGCCGGTCTTTGATACCGTGCACGATGCCGTTGCCGAGACCGGGGCCGATGCCAGCATGATCTATGTGCCGGCTCCCTTCGCCGCCGACTCGATCCTCGAAGCCGCCGACGCAGGGATTCGCGTCATCGTCTGCATCACCGAAGGTATCCCGGTGCAAGACATGCTGCGGGTCAAGGCGGCGCTGGCCGGCAGTGAAGCCGTGCTGATCGGGCCGAACTGTCCTGGCGTGATTACGCCGGGCGAATGCAAGATCGGCATCATGCCCGGTGTCATCCACCAGCCGGGTCGAGTGGGTATTGTCTCCCGTTCCGGCACCCTGACCTACGAGGCGGTGGCACAGACCACCCAGGCCGGGCTGGGGCAGAGCACCTGTGTCGGCATCGGGGGGGATCCGATCCACGGCCTCGACTTCATCGACTGCCTCGAGCGCTTCGAGGCCGATCCGCAGACCGACGGCATCGTCCTGGTCGGCGAGATCGGCGGCAGTGGCGAGGAGGCGGCCGCCGACTACATCCGCGACCATGTCAGCAAGCCGGTGGTTGCCTACATCGCCGGCGTCGCCGCCCCGCCAGGCAAGCGCATGGGCCATGCCGGGGCGATCGTCTCCGGGCGCAGCGGTGCGGCCAGCGACAAGATCGCTGCGCTGGAAGCCGCCGGCGTTGCCGTGGCGCGCTCACCGGCCGACATGGGCGCGCTGCTCGCCGAGCGGCTAGGCTGATCTGCAGCCGCGGCATGGCTGCCATGCGCATTGCCCTGGCCCAGTTCGACTTCCCGGTCGCCGCCGTCGAGGCCAACGCCGCGCAGGTGATCGAACGGGCCAGCCACGCCCGCGACGCGTTGGCGGCCGACCTGATCCTCTTCCCCGAGCTGACCCTGACCGGCTACCCGCCGGAAGACCTGCTGCTGCGCGACGAGCTCTACCCGCGGCTCGAGGCCGCGCTGGGGCAGATGGCCACGGCGACCCGCGGGATCGACGTGGTGCTCGGGCTGCCCGAGCGCAGCGCCGATGGGCGCCGCTTCAATGCCGCCGTGCTGCTGCGCGACGGTGCGGTGGCAGCGCGTTACCACAAGTGGCGGCTGCCCAACTACGGCGTCTTCGACGAGAAGCGCTACTTCGAGGCCGGCGACCGGCCGTGTCTGGTCGAGGTGGCCGGCTGCCGGCTGGCGCTGACCCTGTGTGAGGATCTGTGGGGCGAGGGGCCGATGGCCGCCGCCGCCCAGGCCGGTGCCGAGCTGGTGCTCAACCTCAACGCTTCGCCCTTTCATCTGGCCAAGGGCCACCAGCGCGAGGCGACCCTGCGCGCGCGTCAGCGCGAGGCGGCGCTGCCGATCGCCTACGCCAATCTGGTCGGTGGACAGGATGAGCTGGTTTTTGATGGCGAGTCCTTCGTCATCGCCGCGGACGGGAACGTGACCCACCGCTTCGGCGCCTTTGAAGAGGGGCTGCTGGTGGCCGATTTCGAGCGGGCTGCCAGTGGCGCCCTGGTGCCCCGGCCCAGTCGCGCCCTGGCCGCACCCCTCGAGCCGGAGGAGAGCGTCTGGCGCGCGCTGGTGCGCGCGGTGCGCGACTACGTCGACAAGAACGGCTTTCCCGGTGCCCTGATTGGCCTCTCCGGCGGGATCGACTCGGCGCTGACCCTGGCCATCGCGGTCGACGCCCTCGGTGCCGAGCGGGTCGAGGCGGTATTGCTGCCGTCGCGCTACACCCAGCCGATGAGCCTCGAGGATGCCAGGCGCCAGGCCGAGCGACAGGGGGTGGCCCACCGCACCCTCTCGATCGAACCGACCTTCACCGCCCTGCTGGAGACTCTGCAGGAGCCCTTTGCCGGCCTGCCGGTCGATACCACCGAGGAGAACCTGCAGGCACGCTGTCGCGGCGTCCTGCTGATGGCGCTCTCCAACAAGAGCGGACGCATCGTGCTGACCACCGGCAACAAGAGCGAGATGGCGGTCGGTTATGCCACCCTATACGGCGACATGGCCGGTGGCTTTGCCGTGCTCAAGGATGTGCCCAAGACACTGGTCTATCGGCTGGCACGCTGGCGCAATCGTGACCGTGAAGTTATCCCGAAACGGGTGATCGAGCGGCCGCCGTCGGCCGAGCTGGCGCCGGACCAGAAGGACAGCGACTCGCTGCCTCCTTATGAACTGCTCGATGCGATCATCGAGCAGTATGTCGAACAGGACGCCTCGATCGAGGCGATGGTGGCCGCCGGGCTGGATCGGGCAACCGTCGAGCGGGTGGTGCGGCTGATCGATCGCAACGAGTACAAGCGGCGTCAGGCAGCGCCGGGGCCGCGCATCACCCATCGTGCCTTCTCGCGCGATCGCCGTTACCCGATCACCCGCCGTTGATCCGGCGCACCACTTCGCTGGCGAGCGGGTGGGGTGGTTCGTTCTCGTCCAGCCGCTGCAGCAGTTGCAGCGCGCGCTCGAAGTGTTGCTGTGCCTCGATCGTCGCCATGCGTTGCAGGGCGCGCTGACCGGCGCGGTACCAGAAATCGATCGCTTCCCGGGGCTGTTCCGAGGCAGTCAGGTGCCACGCCAGCCACTCCGGGTTGGATTCGACAATCCCGGGGAAGTGGCGCTGCAGCGTCGCTGCGATCATGCGGTGGGAGTCACGCCGGACCGATTTCAGCTGTGACTGGTAGGCGGCTTCCTGGACCAGTGCGTGGCGGAACTGATACTCGATCGTGGAGCCGTGCTGCTGTTGGTGGAGCAGCTCCTCCTCCACCAGCCGGTCTAGGGAACCACGCAACTGCGCTTCATCGAATGGGGCCACGGCAGCCAGCAGCATTAGCGAGAAGGTGCGCCCCACCGTCGCGGCCAACTGGATGGTGTGCTTGTGTTCACCGAGGTTGTCGATGCGGGCCAGCAGCAGGTCGTGCAAAGTTGGCGGAATGGCCGGTGAAAAGAGGCGCTGTTGGCCGGCCCGGTCGAGAGTGCCGCGCGACAGGATCATGCGGGTCATCTCTTCGATGAAGAGCGGAATGCCGTTGGTCAGACGCACGATCATCTGTCGCGCATCGCTTGCCAGACGGCGCCGGCCGGCCAGGTGGTCGATCAGCTGGGCCGACTCCGTTTTGCTCAGTGGGCGCAGCCAGATGGTTTCGGCTGCCTGACTGACTAGCGCTTCGGGTAGCGATTCCGGGCGGCAGGTCAGCAGCAACAGTGTGGGAGCCTGGCTGTTGCGGGAGAGTTGACGCTGGATCAGTTCCAGGGTCGAGTGGTCGGCCCAGTGAACGTCCTCGACCACCAGAAGCAGAGGGCTGTCACTCTCATCAAGCCGTTCCTGCAGCTCCAGTAGCGCTTCGATCAGCAGGTCTCGCGTCGCGCCTTCGGCTGCCGGGGGCTGGGGGAGTAACTCGGCGGGGGCAGGATGTTCCAGTCCGAGCAGGTCACACAGCAGAGGCAGGGCATGCTGCAGACGTGGTGAGCCCCCGGCAACAATAGTCTGCAGGCGTTCCAGGCGCAGCTCAGTGCCGGTCGTGCCCAGCAGGCGAGTCAGCAGATCGATCAGTGGATGGAAGGCGGTGCCTCGGTGTTCCGGCAGGCAGCGGCAGATGCGTACCCGTCCCAGCTCACGCTTGACCAGTTCCTGCATCGAGTGCAACAGGCGCGACTTGCCAATCCCGGGCTCACCGTGGATCAGCGCCATGCGTGGTCGCCCATCCTGATCAATGCGCCACAACCGTTCCAGGGTCTCGAGTTCGAAACGGCGCCCGACCAGCGGTGTCAGGCGGGACATGCTCGCTTCAATGCGCCCGCTCGCTCCGCTGGGGCCGAGGACCATGAACGACTCAATCGGCTCGGTCGGGCGGGTTGCATCCGGCAGGATACCGGTCTCCTCCAGCAGGAAGTAGCCTTCGACCAGCTGTCGGGTAGCACCGCTGATCACGATGCTGTCGGTCTGGGCGTGCTCCTTCAGGCTGACAGCAACCGCCGAGGCCGCGCCCACGGCATCTGGTTGCCCCGATGGACCACCCGAGACGGTCAGTGCGGTGTGGATGCCGATGCGCAGGGTCAGTCCAGTCCCGGCGGACTGACGTGCTTCAAACAGGGCCAAGGCGGCCTCCACGGCCAGTCGCGCTGCCCCCTCTCGCGCATTCGGATAGCCGAAGTAGGCGAGCAGCCCGCCCATGTGGCTGCGAACCACATGGCCGCCGTACTGCTCGATCAGGCAGTGAAAGTGGCTCTGGGCCGGCCGGATCGCGTTGATCAGGTCTTCCGGGTCCATGCTGGACGGGGCGGCGATGGGCGCGATGCTGCAGTAGAAGGCCGTGACGGGCCGCCGTTCCGGCTCGTGGCCCATCCCATTGGTCAGGGTCGGGCTGTCATGCCCGACCAGATCGTGCCGATCGGTTGGCCCAAGGACGCCGTTGCGTAGCGCCGCGTGCAACTGCTCGGTCTCCTCGCTCGGCTCCACGCCCAGCTCATCCTGCAGCACTTTGCAGCAGGCGCGGTACTGATCGAGTGCGGCGGCACTCTGGCCGTTCAGGGCAAAGAGGCGGATCAGGCGTTGATGAGCGCCTTCATCCCACGGCTCCAGCTCGATATGGCGTTGGGCGCAGCAGATGGCCCGCTCCAGCTCACCGGCCTGTTCATGGAGGTACTGTAGCCGCTCGAGCAGGCCGAGTGCGTGGCGGTGCAGACGCTCGCGGCGGGTCATGACCCACTCCTCGAATTCGGCACTGATCGGGGTGTGGCTGAGCTCGGCCAGGAATTCGCCGCGGTAGAGTGTTATTGCCGTTTCCAGGTCGTTGACCGATGGCTGGTTGTGTGCGGTGAGGAAGGGGTGAAGATCGACCCAGAGTGGCACTTCCGGATTGATTCCGACCTGCTCCCGCTTGCCGAGCAGGATGGAGGGGCTGTCCGGCCGATCAATGGCGGCACGGATCCGGTGCAGTGCCTGGCGCAGGTTGAGACGCGCGGCATCCGGCGGCAGATCGGGCCAGAAGTAGTAGGCCAATTCATCCCGGCCATGCATGCGTTCACCTTCCAGAGCCAGGTAGATCAGAACCATGCGCGCCTTGTCGTAGACGGAGGCGGGCAGCGGCTCGCCCCTGACGGCAATGCGTGTCTTGCCCAGCAAGTGAAAGGTCAGCAGCGGATGGGCCATCGGAACGTTCGATTTGTTGTATTTATTGAATGGAAGTCTTGGATGATTCTTTGCTATATTGGCATGAACGAACGGGCCGGACAATGTTAACCTGCCCGTCTATACGCCGGCGGGGAGCATATATTGATGGGTAAGCGTATTCTTTTGGTGGAAGACAACGAGATGAACCGCGACATGCTGATGCGCCGTCTGCAGCGCAAGGGCTTTGAAGTCGATGTGGCGGTGGATGGCGCTCAGGGGGTCGAGAAGGCGCGCAGCGACAGGCCAGATCTGATTCTGATGGACATGAGCCTGCCGGTGATGGACGGCTGGGAAGCGTCGCGCCAGCTCAAGGCCGACAGCTCGACGGCCGTCATCCCGATCATCGCCCTTACGGCGCACGCGATGAGCACGGATCGGGACAAGGCGCTTGAGGCCGGTTGCGATGAGTTCGACACCAAGCCGGTCGAACTGCCCCGTCTGCTGGACAAGATCCACACCCTGCTTGGCAGTCCTGCATGAGCCACATTCGTATCGGGGCGATCTGCCCCGGTCTATTGCCATACCGCTATCGGAGCGCAAGCACTGATGGAGCGTGAAAAGTCTTCCAACATCCGCCACGACATGCGTACCCCGCTGAACCATATTCTCGGTTACAGCGAGATGTTGCTGGAGGAGCTGGAAGAGGCCGAGGGTGATGTGAGTGTGCTCACGGCACGACTGGCCGAGATGATCGCCGACGGCGGTGAGTTGCTTTCACGGGTCAATGAGTTGCGCCTGCCGGTTCCCGGTGGTCGCAGCGCGATACCAGGCGAGTGGGCGCAACCGATTGGTCGCATGCGTGAACGGCTGGATGCCTTGCTGCTCGACGGTGCGACACGGGCGCAGGAGGCCGTGGTCGACGATTTGAGCAAGATCGGGGTCGCCATCGACCGCTTTCACCAGCTGGCCAGCCAGCTCTTTCTCGGGAGTGCCGGCGAGCAGACCGGCCTCGGGCAGGAGCGGAGAGCCGTCTATCCGATGGAAGAGACGCCGGTGCCGGTGGAAATGCCGCCGGAGGTCTCCTCCGATGCGAGCCTGATCAAGGTGAAGCCTGCTGATGAAGGATCGCTGCTGGTGGTGGACGACGACCCGGCCAACCGTGATCTGCTCTCGCGTCGCTTGGAGCGGGTCGGCTACCGGGTGATCACGGCCAGTGGTGGGCGTGAGGCACTGGAGCTGATCGCCCGGGAAACATTTGATTTGGTGCTGCTCGATCAGTTGATGCCCGACATTCTCGGCATCGACGTGCTGCGAGAGGTGCGACGGACCACCTCTTCCCTTGAACTGCCTATCATTATGGTCACGGCCAAGGGTGACAGTAGCGATGTCGTCTCGGCGCTGCAGGTCGGTGCCAACGACTACATCACCAAGCCGGTCGACTTTCCCGTGGCGATGGCGCGCATTACCACCCAGTTGACGCTGCGCCGGGTCACGCGTGAACTGGAAGAGGCCAACCGCCGTCTCTATCGCTACTCCTACGTCGATGGCCTGACGGGGATCGCCAATCGGCGCCATTTCGATGAGTTTCTGGCCCGTGAATGGCGTGAGCTGGCGCGCCGTCGTGCGCCACTTAGCCTGATTCTGATCGATATCGACTGCTTCAAGCCGTACAACGACAACTACGGTCATGAGGCCGGGGACCGCACGCTCAAGTCGGTGGCGCAGGCGATCGCCGGGGTGGTGCAGCGCGAGAGCGATCTGGCCGCCCGCTACGGGGGGGAAGAATTCGTGGTGGTCCTGCCGGCGACACCGCGCGAAGCGGCTCGCGACTTGGCCGAGCGCATCCGTGAGGCGGTGGCGGGGCTTGGGCTACCGCATGCCCATTCCTTGGCGACGGATCATGTCACGCTCAGTTTGGGACTGGCTACGGTGGTGCCCGATGTCGCGCAGCCCCCGGTCAGTTTGGTGTTGGCTGCCGATGGGGCGCTCTATGAAGCCAAGGAGGGGGGGCGCAATCGCGTGGCCGTCGCAGTTGGCTGAGACTCCTGCTAGACTGTGCGACTTATCCCATCTGTACGGTTCGGAGACATCATGAAAAAGATCGAAGCGATCATCAAGCCGTTCAAGCTCGACGATGTGCGTGAGGCGCTGTCAGAGATTCAGGTGACCGGCATGACGGCGACCGAGGTCAAGGGGTTCGGTCGTCAGAAGGGACATACCGAGCTTTACCGTGGTGCCGAGTATGTGGTCGATTTCCTGCCCAAGGTGAAGATCGAGCTGGTGGTCAAAGAGGATCAGGTCGACGCCGCGATCGAAGTGATCACCACGGCAGCCCGCACTGGCAAGATCGGTGACGGCAAGATCTTTGTCACTGATGTCGATCGGGTTATCCGCATCCGTACCGGTGAAGAGAACGAAGAGGCGGTCTGACCGCCTCTCTTCGGGCTGCCTACATCCAGCTGACCATATCGTCCAGCCGCCGCCGTGAGGTCTCCTCCGGGAGTTCGAACGGATAACCGACGCTGAGCAGGGCGACCGGGGTCAGCCCGTCCCGCAGTTCAAGGATGCGACAGATCGCCGCTTCATCGAAGTAGCCGATCCAGGTCGAGCCCATGCCGGCCGCAACCACGGCGAGCTGGGCATAGGCTGCAGCGATAGTGGCGTCCTGCAAGGCATAGAGATTCGCTCCGCGCTCGCCGTACTGTTCGGCCGAACGTGCCGGATCGGCACAGAAGGCCAGACAGACCGGCGCCTCGGCGATGAAGCTCTGCTGGTGGGCTGCCTGACTCAGGGCGTCGCGTGTGGTCTGCTCCTCCACCACGACGATGTGGTAGGCCTGCAGGTCGCCGGCTGAAGGGGCGGCACACGCGGTTTCCAGAATGGCGTGCAGACGTTCACGTTCGACGGCACGGCCGCTTTGATAGCGGCGAATTGAGTGGCGGTGCCGAACGGTTTCAAAGAAGTCCCACATGGCTGCCCCCTTACCTGGCCGAACGGTTGAGTTCCAGAACCCGACGTGCATCCGTGGCCAGGTCGTCGAGTCCCATACGGGTGTAGGCATCGACCATCAGCTCCAGCGCCGGCACTACGGCCGGAGTCTCCTGATAGTGCTCGACCACGTAGCGGGCCCGGTTGGCCGCAGCGAGAAAGGCACCACGACGCATGTAGAAGTCGGCGGTGTAGAGCTCGCTCTGGGCCAGTCGATTGCGCAGGTGGATCATGCGCTGGGTGGCATCCGCCGCATAGCGGCTGTCGGGGAAGCGCTCGACCAGTTCACGAAAGTAGTTGAACGAACGCCGTGCCATGACCGGGTCGCGGTGGGCGGCATCTTCGCGGAACAGATCGAGCAGGAAGCCGCCGTCGTCGAAGGTCGCCAGACCTCGCAGGTAGTAGGCGTAGTCGACGTGGTCATGGCGCGGGTAGAGGCCGATGAAGCGTTCGGCTGCGGCAATGGCCGCTTCCGGTTCGCGCTTGCGGTAGTAGGCGTAGGCGATCTCGATCTGTGCCTGTTGGGCCAGCGGGTGGAAGGGGTAACGTGCCTCGAGCCCTTCATAGAGCGTGATCGCTCGCTCGAAATCGTTCTGGCGCATCGCGGTACTCGCTTCCTGGTGGAAGCGCTCGACCGACCAGCCGGCCGTCTCGTCACGGGGCTTGCCGGCGCAACCGGCCAGCAGGAGAAGGATCAGGAAAGGGGTGAGGATTCGGGCGGTGCGCATGGGCAGCTGGGCTCTCCGTTTGTCTGCGTGCAGTCGATTCTGCCATTATACCCATCCTATTGCACTCCTTTCATGTGAATGTCCCCCCTATGACCGATCCCGTTCCTCTGCAGGCTGTCGTTCCCGAGGCGCTGGCCGGCCAGCGCCTGGACCAGGCGCTGGCGAGCCTCTTTGCCGACTACTCGCGTGAGCGGCTCAAGCAGTGGATCAAACAGGGGCATGTGACCCTCAATGGTGAGGTGGTCAGCCGTCCTCGCGACAAGGTCGCCGGTGGCGAGCAGGTGGTCGTGCGGGTGCAGAGCGAGCCACAGGGTGAGTGGCAGGCCGAGTCGATCCCACTGCGTATTGTCTATCAGGACGACCATTTGCTGGTGGTCGACAAGCCGGTCGGTCTGGTCGTCCATCCGGCGGCGGGCAATTACGACGGCACCCTGCTCAATGCGCTGTTGCATCACGATCCGGCTCTGCGCAGCCTGCCGCGTGCCGGTATCGTCCACCGGCTGGACAAGGAGACCAGCGGCCTGATGGTGGTGGCGCGCACCCTGCCGGCGCAGCACGCGCTGGTGCGCCAGCTTCAGGCACGTACCGTACATCGCAGCTATCAGGCGGTGGTCTGGGGCGTGCTCATTGCCGGTGGTACGGTCGAGGCACCGATCGGGCGCCACCCGGTCCATCGCCAGCGCATGGCGGTGGTCGCCGGTGGCCGTGAGGCCATCACCCACTACCGGGTCGCCGAGCGTTTTCGTGCCCATACCCTGCTGAATGTGCAGCTGGAGACCGGGCGCACCCATCAGATACGGGTGCACATGGCCCACCTGCACCACCCCCTGGTGGGCGATCCGGTCTATGGAGGGCGCCACCGTCAGCTTGCCGGCGCCGGCGAGTCGCTCGCTGCTCGACTGGCCTCCTTTCGTCGTCAGGCACTGCATGCGGGTCGGCTGGAGCTGATCCACCCGGCCAGCGGGGAGCAGGTCGGGTGGGAGGCGCCGCCACCGGAGGACATGGTCGATTTGATCGCCGCCCTGCGTGAGGATGCCGCCGGTGGATGAGCTCGCACCGGGGCTCTTCGTACCCGACTGGCCAGCACCGCCCGGTGTGCGGGTGGTGACCACCGGGCGTACCGGCGGACAAAGTCGTGCGCCGTTCGATACCTTTAACCTGGCCACCCATGTCGGGGATGACCCGGCCGCCGTCGCGGCCAACCGGGCACGCCTGCGGCAGGTGGCGGCGCTCCCGTCCGAACCACGCTGGCTGGAGCAGGTGCACGGTGTGGCTGTGGTCGATGCCGGTGCCAAAGTCATGCATGTGCCCCAGGCCGATGGGGCGTGGAGCGACCGCGCCGGTGTGGTCTGCGCGGTGATGACGGCCGACTGCCTGCCGGTGCTGCTCTGTGATCGCGCCGGTCACCAGGTCGCGGCGGTCCACGCCGGCTGGCGCGGGCTGCTGGCCGGGGTCATCGAGGCGGCGGTGGCGCGCTTCGACGGTGGTGGCGAGGCCGTGCTGGCGTGGCTCGGCCCGGCCATCGGGCCGACCGCCTTCGAGGTCGGCGACGAGGTGCGCGCCGCCTTCGTCGCGCGCGACGGCGCGGCGGCCGCCGCCTTTGCCCCCTCGAGCGGTGGCCGCTGGTACGCCGACCTCTTCCTGCTCGCCCGACAGCGGCTGCATGGCTGCGGGGTGGCGGCGATCCACGGGGGTGGAGACTGTACCTTCAGTCAGCCAGACAGGTATTATTCCTATCGGCGCGACGGCACCACCGGTCGCATGGCAAGCCTGATCTGGAGGGAAGCGGTATGAACGAGTGGTACATGGCAACCCTGGTGGGGCGCGACCGCCCCGGTATCGTGGCCGCTGTCACGCAGGCACTCTATGAGGCCGGCTGCCACTTGGGCGAGACCTCGATGGTACGGCTCGGGGGCAACTTCACTATCATGCTGATGGCCCGCTGTGCACAGGGTGGACTGCTGGAGACACTCGAACCGGTGGCCGACCGGCTCGGGCTGCGCCTGCACCTTGACCGTATCGAGGGACGCCTGCACGACCACCGGATCCCGGATGTGCGCGTCTCGGTGCATGGTGCTGACCGGGCCGGCATCGTGGCGCAGGTGACTGGCCGTCTGGCCGAGGCTGGCCTCGATATCCTTGACCTCGACTCCGATGTGGCCGGCAGCGAGGCACAGCCGATCTATCTGATGCACATCGAGGGGCTGGCCACCCAGGGCATCGAGGCGCTCGAGGCGGCGCTCGCCGACCTCGACGCGGGCATCACCGTCCACCTGAGCCCGATCGAGACGATGATCGGATAGCCGTCATGGTCGAACTGGATATCCTCACCTACCCCGATGAGCGGCTCAAGCAGATCTCCGAGCCGGTCGAACGGTTCGATGACGAACTGCGCGAGTTCGTCGCCGCACTCGAGGCGAAGATGCGCGCCGGGCCGGGAGGTGTGGGCATTGCCGCACCCCAGGTGGGACGTTTCCAGCGTATCGTCATCGTCGATGTCTCCGGCCATCGCAAGGTGCGTCAGAGCCATGGTCGGCTGGTGCTGATCAACCCCGAGATCACTGAGTGGGAGGGGCTCGAGGTCGGCCGCGAGGGTTGCATGTCGGTGCCCGACTACACCGGCAACGTGGTGCGCGCCGAGCGCATTGCGCTGCGCGCCTGCGACGAGCACGGCCAGTCGCATGAGTACCGCTTCGAGGGCTACGAGGCGCGTGCCGTGCAGCACGAGATCGACCACCTCGACGGACTGCTCTTCCTCGACCGGCTGGTTAGCCGACGCAGCGATCTCTTCCGGCGCAAGGTCTACCGTTGACAATGGGGTGGATGGTTGTGCTGGCGCTGCTGCTTCTGGCCTTGGCCTGGCTCTATCGCGCCAGTGGGCGTGCTGCCAGGATCGACTGGGGGTCGCCCTGGCTGAACCGCATCGACGGCCTCAACCGGCTCTTTTGCCGCTGGGTGCACGGTCTGCGCAGTGAGCCGTTGCCGCTGCCCGACACGGGCGGCGCGCTGGTGGCCGCCAACCACCTCTCCGGGCTCGATCCACTGCTGTTGATCGCCGCCAGTCGACGTCCGCTGCGCTTTTTGATTGCACGCGAACAGTATCAGCGCTTCGGCCTGAACTGGCTCTTCCGTGCCGTGGGCTGTATCCCGGTCGATCGCAGTGGCCGTCCGGAGGCGGCGCTCAAGGCGGCCCTTGAGGCGTTGCAGCAAGGGGAGGTGGTGGCGCTCTTTCCGCATGGCGGTATCCACCTTGATCATCAGCCGCCGCGGCGGCTCAAGCGCGGGATTGCCTGGCTGGCACGCCAGGCCGGCTGCCCGGTGGTGCCGGTTCGCATCGATGGCGTGACCGCGCGCGGGCTGACGATACTGGCCGTCTTTGTGCCGAGTCGGGCGCGTCTGCGGGCGTCGGCCGCGTTGGCCTGTGACCGTCTGGACGAGCACGACTGTCTGGAACAGTTGGCCGCAGCCATCGCTCCTCAGCCGTCCAGCCACACCTCGACGAAGTAGAGTCGAAACCCCTCGGAAGAGCGAAACGGCCCGCGCACCAGGGCGGCGTGGTGGTGGCCGGCAGGATCGGCCGCCGCGCGTGCGGCGGCCTCGTCCAGGTACTCGGTGACGCAGCTCTCCGGCACACGCTCGCGCCGCCGCCGGGGGGCGTAGATCACGGCGGCCCGCTGTGGATAGTGGGCAGGGTCGACGGGGCTCTGTGGCATCTCGATGACGTCTCGTGTTGTTTCTTGTTAATATCTTCTCATAGTCGGCCTGCCCTGGGGGTCTCACGTGAAGCGCCGTCTCGGTCAGAGGCTTGGGTTACCGCAACCGATCCAGAACCATCTGCTGGCGGCTCTGGCTTGGACGCTGCTGATTGGTCTGGCCGCGGGCTGGGATCTCTATCGCAGTCAGCGCAATACCGTCGAGATGGCACGCCATCAGGCGGTTACCATGTTTGACTATATTGTCCTCTCGCGTGAATGGAACGCCCGCCACGGCGGCGTCTACGTGCCGATCAGCGAGTGGGGCCAACCCAATCCCTATCTGCGCGACCCGCTGCGCGACGTGGAGACGGTCGACGGCCTGGCGCTGACCAAGATCAACCCCGCCTACATGACCCGTCAGATCAGTGAGATCGCTGTCGAAGGCGGCGGCGCCCAGTTCAAGCTGACCAGCCTCGAACCGCTACGACCGGCGAATGCCCCGGACACGTGGGAGGCTGAGGCATTGCACGCCTTTGTTGCGGGTGCCCATGAGGTCGACAAGCTCGATAGTGCCAATCGTCGCTACCACTACATGGCGCCGCTGCGCATGGAGCCGACCTGCATGGCGTGCCACGGCCATACCGGCCACCGGGTTGGCGACATTCGCGGCGGTATCCGGGTCGATATCGACGCCAGTCATCTGCTTGCCTCGCGCGACGAGTATCGGCGACGTAGTCTGTGGCTGCATGGTGCCTTCCTGCTGGTGGGCTATTTGGGCATGGGGGGGCACTGGCATCTGCGTGGCAAGACACGGCAGCTGGAGGCCGAGCGCGCCGCTGCGGAGGCGGCCAACGAGGCCAAGAGCCGTTTTCTTGCGACCGTCAGCCATGAGATCCGCACGCCGATGAACGCCATCATCGGTATGGGTGACCTGTTGCTGGAGAGCGATCTGAGTGACGAGCAGCGGCGCTATCTGCAGGTTTCGCGCAGTGCCGGTGAGTCGCTGCTGTGGCTGATTAACGATCTGCTCGACCTGTCGCGTATCGAGGCCGGCGAGTTTCGTATCGATGCGTACGATTTTGATCTGGAAGCGGTGGTCGGCGAGGCGTTGCAGGTGGCCTCGGTCAATGCCGCGGAAAAGGGGCTCGATGTCACCGCCCACCTCAATGAGGCCGTTCCACGCCGATTGCACGGTGACGGTGCGAGACTGCGCCAGATCCTGGTCAATCTACTCAGCAATGCCGTCAAGTTCACCCCGCAAGGGGAGGTGGAACTGTGCGTGGCGCCGGCCGTTGGGCCAGGCGTCGATATGCTCTGTTTCTCCGTGCGCGATACCGGTATCGGCATTCCGCATGATCAGCAACAGAGGATCTTCGCGCCCTTCGTCCAAGGGGATGGTGGCGTGACTCGAGCCTATGGCGGCACGGGACTTGGGCTGGCAATCGTGCAGCGGCTGGTCAAGTTGCTGGGGGGGACGGTCAGTGTCGAGAGTACGCCTGGCCAGGGCGCCCTGTTTCAGGTCGTGCTGCCATTTGCCACGGCGCGGGGTACGCCGGAGCCGTCGTCGATGGAGATCCCGGCGCCTGCATCGGTGCGTCCCCTGCGCATTCTCCAGGCCGAGGACTCGCCCGACAACGCCCTGCTGATCGAGACCTGGCTACGCGGTAGCCCGCACACCATCGAGACGGTCCACGATGGTGCCGAGGCGGTGCGGCGTCTGCACGAGGAGGCGTTCGATCTGGTTCTGATGGATATCCAGATGCCGGTCATGGACGGATTGAGTGCTACGCGCGCGATTCGCAACCGGGAACGGGAGGAGGGGCGAGCGCCAATCCCGATCATCGCCCTGACCGCTCACGCCATGCGCGAAGATGTCGATAGGAGTCTGGAGGCCGGCTGCAACAGCCACCTGACCAAGCCGCTCCGTAAGTCAACGCTGCTGGCCGAGCTGGCCCGCTGGGGGTGAGTGTAGCCCGGATGGCTACCAGTGCTGGGTGCAGTCGAGCCGGGTCCAGACGTACTGCAGGCCGTCGACACCGTCATCCAGCATCACCTCGATCGGGGCGCGATCCGGGAAGTACTTGTTGCGGTTGTGCAGCCAGAGGAAGGCGTGGCCCGGGTTGGCCGGGTTGTTCTGCTGCAGGGCGTGCTGGATGCCGAGCAGGCGGCGGGCCCGTTCGGCCAGATCCGGCGTCTCCGGCAAGGGCTTGCCGCTCTGGAACTGGGCCAGATGGCGCGGCTTGGCCATCTCTTCCAGCCCCAGCAGGCGCAGTTGATCCTCGGGGCGCAGCTTCCAGTCTTCCAGCAGGTTGACCAGGATGCGGCCGAGTTCGATACGTTCTTCTTCGTTGAGCGAGATCGACATGGTAGGTTACCGTGTTTCGATATTTCACCATAGTCTAGCAAAATTGTCGGGAATTCGCAGGGCTCAGCGCTGCTCCTGGGCCTGGATCGCTGTGATCGCCACGGTGTTGACGATGTCGGCCACGCTGCATCCGCGGCTGAGGTCGTTGACCGGGCGGTTGAGCCCCTGCAGGATCGGCCCGATGGCAACCGCGCCGGCGGTACGCTGCACCGCCTTGTAGGTGTTGTTGCCAGTATTGAGATCGGGGAAGATAAAGACGGTGGCGCGGCCGGCGACCTCGCTGTCGGGCAGCTTGGTGCGTGCCACCGCAGCGTCGACCGCGGCGTCGTACTGGATCGGCCCCTCCAGCTTCAGCTCCGGGGCACGCCGGCGGGCGATGGCGACCGCCTCGCGTACCTTGTCCACCGCCTGTCCGCTGCCGGAGTCACCGGTGGAGTAGGAGAGCATCGCCACCCGTGGCTCGATGCCGAAGTGGGCTGCGGTGATGGCCGAGCTGATGGCGATCTCGGCCAGCTCCTCGGCATTCGGGTCGGGGTTGACCGCACAGTCGCCGTAGACCAGCACGCGGTCGTGAAGACTCATCAGAAAGACGCTGGAGATCAGCCGGACCCCCGGCTGGGTGCGGATCACCTGAAAGGCCGGTCGGATGGTGTGCTGGGTAGTATGGACGGCGCCCGAGACCATGCCGTCGGCGGCGCCGGTATGGACCATCAGGGTACCGAAGTAGCTGACATCCTCGACCATGTCCCACGCTACCTGGCGGGTCATCCCCTTGTCGCGCCGCGCCTGGTAGAGGGCGTCGGCGTAGCGCTCGCGCTCCTCGGCGTGAGCCGGATCGACGATCCGCACCCCCTCCAGACGCAGACCGAGGCTGGTGCTGCGCCGCTCGATCTCGTCGGCCCGACCGAGCAGGGTGATGTCGGCCACCTCGCGCAGGCGCAGGATCTCGGCCGCGCGCAGGATGCGCTCCTCGTTGCCCTCGGGCAGGACGATATGCATGCGTTGGCGCTTGGCCCGGCTGATCAGTTCGTACTCGAACTGTAGCGGGGTGACCCGCTCGCGTCCGTGCAGGCGGATGCGCTGGCAGAGCTGGGGGAAGTCGATCGCCCCTTCGAGCAGGCCGAGTGCGGCAGCCACCTTGCGCGGGTTGTCGGCGCTCAGCGTCGATTCGACGGCGCCGATCGAGGTCGCCGCGCTGAAGGTGTCCTGGTCGACCCCCAGCAGCGGGATGGTGTTGGACTCCAGCCCCTCGATCAGGCGGCAGATCTGCGGCGCCGGCTGCAGCCCGCCGGTCAGCACCACGCCGGCGACGCGCGGATAGCGCAGCGAGTGGTCGGCGGCCAGACAGCCGAGGATGATGTCGGAGCGGTCGCCCGGGGTGATCACCAAGGTGCCCTCGTGGACGTGGTCGAGAAAGTTCGGCAGCCCCATCGCCGCCACCTTGTAGTGGGCGATCTCGCGGTTGAGCGACTCCTGTGGGCCGATCAGGTGGCGCGCTCCGATCGCCGCTGCCACCTCGCCGACCGTCGGCATGTCGAGGATCGGGTGGTGGGGGACGGCGTAGACCGGCAGGTCGATGGCGTGGTGGTGCTCCAATGCCTCGGCCAGCGGCGCGCGCTGCGGCTCGGCGACACGGTTGACCACCACCGCCAGCAGGTCGCAGCCGCGCTCGTTCAGCGAGGCGACCACCATGCGCACCTCGTCAAGGATTTCGCCGCTGTCGCGCCGTGCACCATTGAGTACCGGCAGCATCTGACAGCCGAGCTCGTTGGCCAGCTCGGCGTTGAAGTCGAACTCCAGGCCAGGGATCGAGAGCGAGTAGTCGCTGCCCTCGCAGACGACGTGCTCGAAGCGCTCTTCCAGCGCCTTGAAGCGGCCAAGGATGCGCTTGATCAGTTCCGCCTCGTTGCCCTCGGCGACCAGATCGCGCGCCTCGGCGACACGGCAGCCGAGCATCGCTTCGCGCGCCAGCGGCAGGCCGTAGCGCTCGGCCATCAGCGCGATCATCGGATCGTCCGGGCTGGCGGCGACCGGGCGGAAGAAGGCGACCGTCTCGGCGCGGGCCGAGAAGAGCTCCATCATGCCGAGGGAGAGGACCGACTTTCCACTGCCGGGGGCAGCGCCTGCAATGTAGACACTCTTGGCCATGATAGGGGGCTCGTCTCAGCGGGGGGTGATGCGGCTGCCGTCCTGCAGCGCGCGGTCGGGATGGATGATGACGCGCTCACCTGCTTCCAGGCCCGCGACGATCGCCGTGGCGTGGCGTCCGCGGCGGCCGCGCTCGACAGGGCGTAGCCGGGCCCGCTCGGCCTCGACGACGAAGACCGCCCAGCCGTCGCCGTGGCGGAAGAGGGCGCTGGTCGGGATCTGCAGTACCGCCTCGTCGTGCCAGAGGATGAAGCGGGCATCGACCCGGAAGCCGTCGCCGAGTCGCTGCCACGCCGCCTCCGGCGGCTCCGGCTGGACCACCACCCAGGTGCGCTGCTCGTCGACACCGAGCGCCGAGACGCGGGTAAAGGCGGCCGGCTCGATGCGCGCGACGCGGCCGTTCAGGGCTTCGTCACCGCCCCAGCCCTCAATGATCACCGCCTGACCCGGCTCGAGGCGTACCGCATCGCGGGTCAGCACATCGACCCGCACCTCCAGGCTGAGCGGGTCGGCCAGTTCGAGCAGCTCATGGCCGCGCTCCACGAGGCGCTCGCTGTGGCCGGCGTGGCGCAGAATGACCCCGTCGGCTGGGGCGTGCAGGGTATGGGGAGCCCCGTCCGGCCGCTCGCCGGTCGCCCGCTGCAAGACCGCCTCGGCGGTGGCCCGCTCATACTCGGCGGCGCGCAGGGAGAAGTCGGCCGCGCGTCGGCGCGCTTCGAGCAGGCGGCTGTGCAGGCGGGCCTGTTCGAGCGCCTGCCGACTGACATGGTCGCGCTCGGCCAGTGCCTCGAGCCGTTGCTGTTCGCGTCGCGCCTCGTCGGCGGCGGCTGCTGCCGCAGCCTGCTCCTCGCGTGCCGCGGCCAGGCGCATCGCGGCGACCTGCTGGCGCCCCTCGGCCTCGCTGCGGGCCACCGGGTCGAGCGGCGGGGCCGCCAGCGGCTGCAGGGTCAGCAGCGGTGCGCCCCGTTCGACCGAGCGGCCCGGGTCGAGCGCGTGGCGCTCCACCACGGCGGCGAAGGGGGCGGTGAGGGTGTGGCGTGCCGCCATGTGGCTGACCCCCTCCTCCTCGATTGTCTCGCTCAGCGGAGCGCGCACCACCGGCTCGGTATCGACCGGGCGCGGTGTCTCGCGCAGGCCGAGGTAGAGCAGGCCGGCAAAGAGGGTCAGCAGCAGGGCGAGGGTGAGCAGGCGTTGGCGGTTCATCGGAGGGCTCGGATCATTCGCGTGTCTTCAATACTTCGACCAGATCGAGGTGGCGTACCCGGCGCAGCACGATCAGCGCACTCAGGGCGCTGGCGACGAGGATCAGCAGTCCGGCGAAGACGAAGACGGACGGCTCAATGATCAATGGTACACGGTACAGGTCGGACTCGATACCGGCAACGATCAGCGCGATCAGGCCGACCCCGACCAGAAAGCCGACCGGGATGGCCAGCACCGTCAGCAGGGCCAGCTCACCGATCAGGATGTAGCCGACCTCGCCGCGGGTCAAGCCGAGCACGCGCAGGCTGGCCAGCTCGCGGGCACGCTCGGTGAGGGCGATGCGGGCGCTGTTGTATACCACCCCGAAGGCGATCGAGCCGGCCAGCAGGGTGCTGAAGAAGGCGAAGGTCAGCATGATCTCGACCATCGAGTCGTAGAAGCTGCGGATGGCGCTGTGGCGATCAGTGACCCCGGCGATGGCCGGCAGCTCCTTGAGTTGGGCGACGACGGCGTCGTGGTGGCCGTCCTCGACCGCCAGCATCGCGCCGCTGAGAGTCATCTCCTCGCGCAGCCAGCGGTTGAGCTGTGCCACCGTGGTGTAGGCGGCAGCCCCGGTATACTCGCGGATGACGCCGGCAACCACCACCGCGACTTCGTCGCGCCGCCCCTCCATGAAACGCAGGGTGATCGTGTCGCCGGGGCCGGCGCCCAGGGTCGTGGCCAGAAAGTCGTTCAGCAACAGCCCCTCGTCCGGTGGCTCCACCGCCAGCAACTGGTCGTCCAGCAGCCGATGCAGGCGGCTCTGGGCCGGTATCGCCTCGACCACCGTGCGGTAGCTGCGGTGGCCGTTGTAGAGCGTTACCAGCGCCGCGCGCGTCGGCTCAGCCAGCCAGACGCCGTCGATCGCCTCCAGTTCATGCAGCACGCGCCCGGGGCGGGGCTCACTGAAGGTGACGGTAAGATCGGCGCGCTGGCTGAGCCCGAACTGCACCGTGATCAGGTGGCTGATGGCGCCATCCTGAAAGCGACCGACGGTCAGGATGCCGCACGCCATGGCGATGCCGAGCACGGTCAGTAGCGCCTTGAGCGGGCGGCGTTCGATGTTGCGCAGGATCATCCGCGTCGGCTGTGAGAAGTGGCGCTGCAGGCCGAGCCGCTCGACCACCGTGGGGCGGAAGTTCGGCGGCGCCTCCGGACGCATCGCCTCGGCCGGCGGCAGGGTAGCGGCGCGACGCAACGCCAGCGCCGCACCGGAGAGGCCGGCCGCCAGGGCGACCGCGACGCCGATCAGCAGCACCTGAGGCGGCAGACCGAACTCCATCGCCGGAAAGCGGAAGAAGGTGCGGTAGAGCTCGGCGAGCAGGGAGCCGAGCCAGAGGCCGAAGAGGCTGCCGAGCAGGCTGCCGAGGGCGACGATCACCACCACCATGCGCAGATAGAGGCCGGCGACGGCGAGGTGGCTGTAGCCGAACGCCTTGAGCAGCGCGATCTGCTCGCGCTGGGTGGTGATCAGGCGGCTGAAGACGACATTGAGCAGAAAGGCGGAGACGGCCAGAAAGATCGCCGGAAAGAGCACCGCCAGTGAGTGCAGCTGCTCCAGCTCCAGCTCCAGATAGCGGTGCGAGAGCTGGTCGTCGCGGCTGATCGCGCCGTGGCCGCCATAGGGCGCCAGCAACCGATCGATCTCGTCGATCACCTCGCGCTCGCGGGCGCCGCGACGCAGGGTGAGTGCCGCGCTGTTGAAGGCCCCCTCCATCTCCTGCGCCGCGGCCAGCGCCGAGCGGTTCAGCCAGAGCACGCCGTGGCGCTCGAAGTCGGGAAAGAGGTCGCCCGGCCGGACGTGGTAGATGAACTCCGGCGAGAGGGCGATGCCGACGATCTCCAAGGTGCGCTGCCGGCCGTTGATCACCGCGCCGAGGCGGTCGCCCGGTTGCAGCGCGTGCGCCTCGGCAAAGCTGTCGTAGGCCACCACCTCGTGGTCGCGGCCCGGCTCGGGCAGCCGGCCGTTGAGCAGGTGGAGTCGGTTCAGCTCGCTATTGCGGCCGTCGGGCAGTGAGAGCAGGATCGCCGTGGCCGGGTCGTCGAAGCCGGCCACATCGAGGTTGGCGCCGCCCAGCACGCGGCTCTCCACGTGCTGCACGCCGGGAATCGCCTCCAGCCGCAGGCGCAGCGACTCGGGCGCACGGGTCAGCTCGACAAAGAGATCGGCAAAGCGGTGGTCGCGGTAGAAGGCGTCACGGGTCGAGTCGAGCGCCGCGTAGCTGATCAGCGACATGACCAGGGTAGCCACCCCGCCGGCGATGACCACGGCGATCGCCAGCACCTGCCCGCGCATGTGCCATAGCTCGCGCCAGAGCATGTGGCCGAGCGGACTCACCAACTCAACTCGTGCGGCCGCTTGCGGACCGGGTTGCGCTCGTCCGAGACGATGTGGCCATCGGCAAAGTGGATTACCCGGTCGGCCATCTCGGCGATCCCGGCATTGTGGGTGATGATCACCGTGGCCGTACCCAGCTCGCGATTG
Source organism: Gammaproteobacteria bacterium (assembly GCA_007128895.1). GTDB lineage: Bacteria > Pseudomonadota > Gammaproteobacteria > SKWO01 > SKWO01 > SKWO01. Next base: position 4,879 of record SKWO01000083.1, on the reverse strand, counting down.
ATCTGCTCCAGTGCCTCCAGTACCACGATGCCGGTGGCGGAGTCGAGCGCCCCGGTCGGCTCGTCGCAGAGCAGCAGCTCGGGCCGCTTGGCCACCGCTCGGGCGATCGCCACCCGCTGCTGCTCGCCGCCGGAGAGCTGCGCTGGAAAGTGGTCGAGCCGATCGCCCAGACCCACCCGCTGCAACGCCTCCTCGGGCGCCATCGGCTGGCGCGCGATCTCGGTCACGATGGCGACATTCTCGCGCGCGCTCAGGCTCGGGATCAGGTTGTAGAACTGGAAGACAAAGCCGACCGCCTCGCGGCGGAAGCGGGTCAGCTCCGCCTCGCTGGCCGCCACCAGATCGTGGCCACGGCAGAGGACGCGGCCCGAAGTCGGCGTATCGAGCCCGCCGAGAATGTTGAGCAGGGTCGACTTGCCGCTGCCCGAGGGGCCGAGCAGCACGACCAATTCACCGGCCAACAGCTCCAGATCGACCCCGCGCAGGGCGTGCACCTCGACCTCGCCCATGCGGTAGACCTTGGTCACCGCCTCGATCTGGAAGACCGCCTCACGCTTACGGCTGTCGGGTTGATCGTGCATGGCAAGGGCTACTTGTGTATGCTCTATATCTGAGCGTTTCAGCGTTAGCGCTTCAAGTCGCGGTAGAAGTTTTCGTGGGGGCCGACGGCCAGCCAGGTGCGTGAACTCTCGTCCCACAAGTAGGCGAGCAGATAGCGCTGATTGATGCAATCGAACGTGTAGACCCAAACACCGGCAAGGTCGCCTTTCTTTTCTTCGCCGAGCATTGGGTCGGCGATGAGCTCACGCATGGCATCGTGGAGCGCGCCTCGCTGGTTGGCGTGCAGTTTCCTGTAAACCCGTTTGAATGCCGGGCGCTGGTGCAGCGCGATGGTCATGCGTTGGGCAATTCAAAGGGCTCGGACTCTTCATCCATCGCCTGCAGGGTGTCGCGCACAAACTCAATCGGCAGATCGGGATTGTCGAGCGCAGCACGACCGACCCTGGCCCAGTAGGCCACTTGTTGAGGAATCGAGCGCATCTCGGCTTTGGCTCGCACCTTGGCGGTTTCGTACAAGGCATCGTCAATTCGAATCGAAATACTCATGGCTGCGCCTCCTGTGGTAATACGCCACAAATGTAGTCTACTGCCACTCAGGAGTCAACCCGATGAGGGTGTCCCTTGGTTTCTGTTCTTTCCCCCGATTCATTCGAAGGTTGCGGTACCTGGGCGAAGTCGATCTCTCTTCGCTGCCTAGGGGACTGTGCTGCCGGTCAGAACGTATCCTGCTGTGGGTCGATCCACTGGCCGAGGTCGGTTTGCTGGGTGGGCGGCTCGTTGGTGAAGGACTTAAGCTGCTCGAGGGTCTGGTCGTCCAGCTCCAGGGTGGTCTTTGAGGGGCGGTAGAGGGCGCGAAGCGGACCAAGGCGGAGCAGGGCGTGCTGCTGGGCGAAGGCCAGTTCCAGGGCGCGGCTTTGCATCAGGGCTTCGAGTGTGGCACCGCGCACGTTCTGCAGGGCGGCGCTATCCACCCGGAGGAGCCCTTGCAGCGGCTTCGGCTCACTGATCGCTTCCGGAACGTCAGGCGTCCACGGTATCAGCAGCCCCTGGTCGGCCAGTTGCTGCGCGGCCTGACGGGTCTGGTGGCGATTGCGCTGGCACTGGCCAAGGAACTGGGTGAGCTGCTGCATGAACGGGGTCAGGTTGCCTTTCTCATCGAAGAAGCGCTCTTCGCCCTGGCTGAGGTTGGGTGTTTCGCGGTAGAGGCCCGAGGTGCGATCAAAGCAGAGGGTCGGCTCGCCATGGCCCTCACCGGCGCTCACGGCAAAGGGGTAGCCACGGTAGCGGCTAGGTACATAGCCAACGCGGCGGCACAACGTATCAAAAGAGACCTTTTTGTGAACCCGTGCAGAAGGATCAAGGAGCGGCTGGCCACTTGGCCACGTGGGAGTAGAGATTTTGGCGGAGAGGGTGGGATTCGAACCCACGTGCCGGGTTTCCCCGACCATCCGATTTCGAGTCGGCGCCGTTATGACCACTTCGGTACCTCTCCGTGAGGCGGGTGCCCGTTTCCGGGCGGGTCAAGAGCGCACATTCTAGTATAATCCGGAGGTGAGGTAAATCAGCTATTCCCTCCGGGAGTCCGCATGCGACGATGGTCGATCACTCTGTTGTTGGCACTGCCGCTGCTGTTAGCGGCGTGTGAACGTGCGCCGCCGCAACCGACGGCGCTGGAGCAGGTGTTGGCACGTGGCGAGCTGGTGGTGGTCACGCGCAACTCGGCCACGACCTGGTACCGTGGACGGGATGGGCTGGAGACCGGTTTTGAGTACGAGTTGGCGCGCCACTTTGCCGATACGCTGGGTGTCGGGTTGCGAATGGAGGCCGCCAGTGATGTGACCGATGTGCTACGTCAGGTGGTCGAGGGTGAGGTCGATTTTGCCGCCGCCGGCCTGACAGTGACGCGTGAGCGCAGTCGCCGGGTCCGTTTTACGCCGAGCTATCTGCAGGTCTCAACCCAACTGGTGCGTCGTGTCGGGACTCCACAACCCGAGAGTCTGGCCGACCTGGGCAGCACCCCGATTGCCGTGATTGCCAACAGCAGCCACGCGGAGCTGTTGCGCGAGCTGCGCCAGGGCTACCCCGATCTGAACTGGGACGAGTACCGCGATCGCGAAAGTGAAGAGTTGCTCAGCCTGGTTTGGGAAGGTGAGGTGGAGTACACCGTGGCCGACTCTCATGAGCTGGCACTCTACCAGCGCTACTATCCTGAACTGCGCGTGGCCTTTGATCTGGCCAGTGATGACCATCTGGCCTGGGCTTTCCCCCGTTCCGAGGATGACTCCCTCTATCAGCGTGCGGTCGCGTTCATCCATGAGATGGCCGCCAGCGGTGCGCTGGACCATCTTTATGAACGTCACTTTGGCCATATCGGCGAATTTGACTATGCTGGCACCCGTACCTTCATGCGTGGTGTTGAGCAGCGTCTGCCGCGGTTTCGTGAGTACTTCATCCAGGCCGGTGAGCGCTACGGCTTCGACTGGCGTCTGCTTGCCGCCGTTGGTTATCAGGAGTCGTTCTGGAACCCGGAGGCAGTCTCCTTTACGGGTGTACGCGGCCTGATGATGCTGACCCAGGTGACGGCCGACGAATTGGGTGTCGACCGACTTGATCCACGGCAGAGCATCATGGGTGGGGCGCGCTACCTGCGCCAGCTCTATGATCGGTTACCGGAAGAGATCACCGGTGATGATCGGCTGTGGATGGCACTGGCCTCCTACAACGTCGGTTATGGCCATGTTATCGACGCACGGCGCATCACCGAGCAACGGGACGGCAACCCGTGGCTGTGGCGCGATGTACGTGAAAGTCTGCCTTTGCTGCGCCAACGCCGCTGGTACAGCCAGACCACGCACGGCTATGCACGTGGCCATGAACCGGTTATCTACGTGGACAACATCCGCAGCTACTTTGATCTGTTGAGTTGGCTGGAAGACCGCGAACCGCGTGAACTGGCACCGCTGGAACCACCGGTCGAGCTGCATGGTCCTCCGTGGCCGATGGAGGAGGAGAGCACGGTCAGGCCGATGCCGCCGACGCTTTGAGCCTGCGCTGGCGGAAGAAGTCGCGCATGCGAGCAGCGCACGTGTCGGCCAGTACGCCGCCGGTGACCTCCAGATAGTGGTTCAGCCGGCTCTTGCCGGGGCCACCGGCAGCCTCGTCCTGCAGCAGCGGCAGCACGCTGGCCACCGCCCCGGTGCGCGGCTCGGTGGCGCCGAAGACGAGCCGCTGGATGCGGGCATGGATCAGTGCGCCGACGCACATCAGGCACGGCTCGATGGTGACGTAGAGCGTTGCGCCGGTCAGGCGGTAGTTGCCCTCGGCAGCGGCGGCAGCGCGTAGCGCGTTGATCTCGGCATGCGAGGTCGGATCGTGGCTGGCGATGGGGCGGTTCCACCCCTCGGCGAGCAGCACCCCGTCCCGCACGATGACAGCCCCGATCGGCACCTCACCCTCGGCGGCGGCCCGATCGGCCAGCGCCAGGGCGTGCTGCATCCAGTGCTCGTCTTGCTCTTGGCAGGCAGTCTGACTATTCATGCGTTTGGGTTGTCCTATGCCTTCACCAACTTCGCAGCCTTGGGATCGTAGATATACCCGGTAATGCTGCCATCCTTAATGCGAGTCACGGCCTCGTCGATGACGAACAGCGGCACGAGAAACCACTCCTCGGGCTGCACAGGGTGACCGAAGCGGTCGTTGATGGTGATGTTCAACCGTGCGGGCGCGAACAGCCTGTGAAACAGATTTTCCATCCGGGTGCGGTTGATGCCCGCGAGCTTGTAGGTTGCTACCACTTCGACCTTCGCCAGCAGGTAGGTGGACTCGTGTTCGGCGTTGGCGATGCGAGTCTCTACCTTGCCGCCGGTCACGCCCATCTTGTGGATGATGTCGCGGTGCTGTGCGACATAGGGGTGATCGGAGAGAGAGCGCAAGACGTAGATGGTGCCGCTTTCGACATCATCGGCCTCAAGCTCGCCGCCGAAGGAGAGTTGCCCGCTATTGGGCGAGGCCAGCCGCCGTGCGGCGGGGTCGTTGTAGAACGCGCGCTGGAGCGAGCGCAGCAGCAGATTGCTTTCGGTGCCGTTGGAGAAGATGAGACGCAGACGGCGGTCCACCTCCCCAGCGGTGGTTTTCAGTGGCTCGCCGACCTCGGCAACGTAGAGCGTGATGCCATCGAGAACGAAAAAGTCCCCGGCCTCAACCGCACGGTGGCCCGCCTCGATGGGCCGGGACTGGCGCAACCCGGTCTTGACCTCCGTTTGCACGCGCTCGAACAAGGGTCGGAAGGTCTCGAAGTCCTCGCAGGGCTTGCGATCCG
>SKWO01000039.1 GCA_007128895.1 Gammaproteobacteria bacterium | reverse complement strand
CCTGCCCCCGCTGCGTGAACGCCTCGACGACATCGTACCGCTGGCCGAACAGCTGGTCTCGCGCGCCGCCCGCGAGCACGGGCGCCCGGTCAACGGCTTCACCGGCGAGGCGCTTGCGGCCCTGCGCCACTATCCGTGGCCGGGCAACGTACGTGAGCTGGAGAACGTCATCCAGCGCGCCGTTATCCTCTGTCGTGAGGAGCGCATCGGTCCCGAACTGCTCCCGGCCGAGGCCGCCACCGCTCGCCCGCCCAGCCACAGCGGGCTGTTGCCCGGCCTCGACAACGACGCCTCGCTGGCCGAGGTGGAGCGGGTCTGGATCGAACAGATGCTGGTACGCTGCGACGGCAACAAGCGCGAGGCGGCCAGACGCCTCGGGATCGACGCCTCCACCCTGCACCGCAAGCTGCGCCAGAGCTGATGGAAGCATCTGAGGCAAATCGCAGGCTGGCATTTTGCAACACTGGCGCATTTCGCCACACCTTGCCACCGGCCTGATCGGACTTGAAACTCGTAAAATCAATCATTTGAAATATGGCACGACCTCTGCAAAAAGATGACTGCAAACCGGGGTCGAGCAAGGCGCACACCATCTACCCGCCTTACTGCCAGTGCCAGTGGCCAACCCGGGTGCACCAGGAGGAGACCACCTCAACAATAAGCGTGTCCACACGCAACGGGCTGAAGACGGGCTGACGCATGGAGTGCGGACAGCCCGTTTTTTTCTCAACCACAAGGGGATAGCCATGCCGTACCGTTCCGTCACCACCCTGCTCCTGCTGGCCATACTGCTGCTGCCACTCCCGCTGCTGGCCGGCCCTGACTTTCTGGTCGATGCCGACTGGCTCGAAGCGCACATCGACGACCCCAAGACCGTGGTGCTGGAGGTGCGCTACTACCCGCACCGCTTCTACACCGTCGGCCACATCGAAGGCGCTCACCAGGTACAGCGGTTCAAGGATCTGGGTGACAACTTCGCCGAGCCGATGATGCGTTTCCCGTCACACGAGGCGTTCCAAAAGACCTTGCGCCGTTGGGGGGTCGACAACGACTCCACCATCGTCATCTACGACGACTCGCGCACCGCGCTCGCCTCGCGCCTCTACTTCATGCTGGCGCTGTACGGCTTCGACATGGAGCGCGTCTTTGTCCTCGACGGCGGCACCATCGAGTGGGAGGCGTTCAATCCGCTGACCACCGAACCGACCCCGCCGGGCAACGGCAACGTCACCCTGCAGGCGGCGAACCCGGCACTGCTGGTCGAGTGGACCGACATCTACGACGACGTCGTCTCGCGCCGCGACCCCGGCATCGTCCTGCTCGACGCCCGTCCGGTCGACCAGTACACCGGCGAACGGGTCAACGGCGCCGTGCGCGGCGGCCATATCCCAGGGGCGATCAACATCGTCAGCCTCGACGCCACCGACGGCATGACCCAGAAGTGGCGCGACCGCGATGTGCTGGAGCAGATGTACGCCGAGCTGCCCCGTGACAGGACGATCTATGTCTACTGCCACGACGGCTTTCGCAAGACGCTGACATGGATGCAGCTCAACTACCTCGGTTTCGAGGACGTCCGTCTCTACAACGGTGGCTGGGCCCACTGGGGCAACGCCCTCTCCCTGCCGGTCGTGCAGGGAGAGGCGCCGTATGATGCCAACTTTGAACTGTAAGGAGACGGAACCATGCAACGACTCACCAAGCAACTGACCAGCGCCCTGCTGGGCAGCATAGGCCTCTTCACCCTCCTGCTGGCCACCGGCCCTGCACAGGCCGACACAGCGCTGTGGGAGGCGCTCGCCGAAGGCGGTGTCGTGGTCATGCTGCGCCACACCGAGGCCGAAGATGACGACATGGATCGCTCCCTGCGTCTGACCTCGCCGCGCGATTGCAGCCAGGAGGCCAACCTGACCGATACCGGTCGTGCCCAGGCCGAATCGCTGGGCGCGGCGCTGCGCGCCCGCGGGGTCGAGGTCGCCGGGGTGCTGCACGGCGAGTTCTGCCGTACCCTGCAGACGGCCGAGGCTGCCTTTGGCCAGGGCGAGGGCTGGAACGCACTCAACCTGCTCAACACCATCCCGGGCGACGAGGTCGACTTCCTGATGGAGGATGTCAACGAACGCATCGCCGACTTTACCGGCCCCGGAGTCCTCTTCCTCGTCACCCACCGCCCCAACATCAACCTGATCACCTACCAGAACGTCGAGCCCGGCGACATGGTGCTGCTCAAGGGCGACGGCATGATGGGCTTCGAGCGCCTCGGCGTCTTGCCGATGAGCAGCTGGCTCAAATAGGACCGCACCCAAGCCGACACACCGGGCCGCCGCGCAGCGGCCCGGCCTTTGCCTCGGGCGAAAACGGCTATAGCCCGTACTTCTTCATCTTCTCCCACAGGTTCTTGCGGCTGATGCCGAGGAAGGCGGCGCACTCAGCGATCTGGTGGCCGTGGCGCTCCAGCGCCTGGGCAATGTACTCCTGCTCGATCAGTCCCAGATAGGCCTTCAGCGTCGTCGCCTCCTCGACCGGCAAATCGCCCGGCTCCTCCAGCCAGGCCGCCTCCTGCGCCTCCCCGACCATCTCGGGGCCGATCGCACTGCCGGCAGCCAGCAGGCAGGCACGCTCGATCTGGTGGTTCAACTCGCGCAGGTTGCCGGGCCAGTCGTGGAGCAGCAGCGCCTGCTGCGCCGACGGCAACAGATGGAAGTCGTTACCCATGCGCTGCGAGAAGCCATCGATGAACTGCTGGGCAAACCAGATGATGTCCTCCTTGCGCGCACGCAGCGGCGGGATGCGCAGATGGACAACGTTGATCCGGTAGTAGAGATCCTCGCGGAAGTCGCCCTCGGCCACCATGCGCACCAGATCCCGGTTGGTGGCGCAGACCAGACGCAGATCGACAGGGATCGGGCTCTCGCCGCCGACACGCACGATCTGCCGCTCCTGGATGGCGCGCAGCACCTTGACCTGCATCGCCGGCGACATCTCGCCGACCTCATCGAGGAAGAGGGTGCCGCCGTGCGCCTGCTCAAAGAGGCCGCGTCGGCTGCGGTTGGCACCGGTAAAGGCCCCCTTCTCGTAACCGAAGAGCTCCGCCTCGAGCAAGCTCTCCGTCACCGCACCGCAGTTGATCGCGACGAAGGGGCGCTCGCCGCTGCCGTGGGCGTGGATGGCGCGGGCGACGTGCTCCTTGCCGACGCCCGACTCGCCAGTAACCAGGATGGTGGTGTTGTAGCCGGCCAGTCGCGGCAGCATGGCCTCGATCCTGCGCATCACTACCGAGACCCCTAGGGCCGGGGCGGCAGCCACCGTCAGGGCGGCGCCGTCGACCTGCCACAGCGTGCGCACCTTGTCGATCAGCTCATCGAGGTCGAACGGCTTGGTCAGGTAGTCGTGCGCCCCCAGCCGCAGCAGGCGGACCGCCTGGTCGATACTGCCGTAACCGGTGATAAAGAGGGTCGGCGGCGGCACGAGACCGCGTTCCTGCAACTCAGCATAGAGCACCTCACCGGAGAGGTCGGGCAGGCAAATATCGCTGACCACCACAGCGTAGTCCTCACGCCCGATCGCGGCCAGGGCGCTCTCGGCGCTGCGGTGCCAATCGTACTCGAACCCTTCCAGATCGAAACGGTAGCAGAGCGACTCCCCCATGATGGGGTCGTCCTCAATCAGACAAAGCTTGGCCATGCCGTGCATCTCCCCCGTTCCGGACCGGTAACGGAATGGTAACAAGAAAGCGGGTGTCTCCATCACGGCTGGCGACATCGATGCTGCCGCCGAGCTGCTGAACGATCTGATAGCTGACCCAGAGCCCCAGCCCGCTGCCGGTGGAGCCGTGCTGGACAAACGGTTCGAAGAGGCGGTCGATCAGCCCGGAAGGGATCGCCGGTCCATCGTTGCGCACATCGGCGAAGAGGCTCCCATCGGCGATCCAGACCCGGCACCAGACCTTGCCGCTCGCCGGTATCGCCTGGATCGCGTTGAGCAGCAGGTTGATCAAGAGCTGACGGATCAGCGTCGACGGCAGTCCGACCTCGCCGTCCAGCCCGTTCTCCCAGCACAGCACCCCCTCCTTGGCCTGGATACTGGAGAGCACCAGGGTGCGGATGTCGTCGATATCCTGCATGGTCAGGCTGCGCCGCTCCAGCCGCGCCTCGACCAGCAGTGCCGAGACGGTCTCGCGGATCTGCAGCAGACCGCGCTCGAGCAGCGACAGGGTGCGCTCGGTCACCTCGTCGCCGCGCGCATAGCGTTTGTAGGTATTGATGGCGTTGAGCATACCGCCAAGCGGGTTGTTGATCTCGTGGGCGATGCCGGCCGACATGCGGCCGACCGCGGCGAGGCGGTCGGCCATCATGATGCGCTGTTCCAGCGCCTCCTTCTCGCGCAATTCGGCCAGCATGTGATGGAACTGGCTGCCGAGCTGGCCGATCTCGTCCCGCCCGATCGGCACTTGGCAACTGATCGCGCTCGGCGGTACATGGCCGAGCTGCCCCAGACAGCCGGCCAGATGGGTCAACGGCCCGATCATGCGCTTGCCCAGATACCAGCCCAACGGCAACAACAGGGCCAGCACCAGCAGGCTGGTCAACGTGGCGCGCAACAACATGGCGTAGAAGCGCGGCATCAGCGCCGACGGCGAGACGCCGATCACCAGGGTCCCGTAGCGCGACCGTTCATCGCCGTCGAAAATCGGCTGGACGACCAGGATCTTGTCCTGCTCGCGCGCATCGAGCACCCGTCCGGCCGGACCCAGCTGCCGCTCGACCTCCTCTCTGAGCCAGCGGTACTCCGCCGGTAGGCTCGATGCGGTGGGAAAGAGCTCCGGCTGGCTGGAGACGTAGACCTGCAGGCGCCGATCCAGCACAACGACGAAGGTCTCCAGCTCGGCGCTGCCGCTGCGCGCGCGGTACGGCACCGAGACGATCTGATACGCACGCCACAGGTCGTCGTGTTTCAGTGCCGGCACCAGCGTGCTGGCCAGCACCTCGCCCACGCGCTGGGTGCTGTCGATCAGGTCACGGCGCAGATCGTTGTAGCTGTGGCCAACCAAGGTCGCGGTGACCAGCCCTCCGGTCATCAGGATGACCAGCATCAACAGCAGCGGGACCTTGAAGCGATAGCTCAGGTTGGCGAAGAGCGGGGCCTTCATGGCACAGGACGCTCGCCCTGCAACAATGCGCGCTGCTCGCGGATCGACTCGTAGAGTGCCGGATCACCGGCCACAAAGCCGTCCAGACGCAGCCGCTGCAGCAGCTGGCTGCCGTACGCGTCATCGCCCATCTCCAGCAGCCGATCGCGCAGACCGCCACCTTGCGTCACCGAGGAACGGCGCGCCACCACCGGCGGGAAGCCGTACGGTTCGGAACGCCAGACCACCCGCGTGCGAGCGGTCAGTTCCGGTCGCACCTGTGACAGATAGTCCCAGACGTAGCCATCGACCGCGCCGCCATCGGCCAGCCGCGCCGCCACGGCAGCGATCACGTCGGCATGGGTCCAGGTAAAGAAGGTCTGGGAAAAGAAGCGATCCGGCTGCCGACCGGCCGCGAGCAGTTGTGTCATCGGCACCAGATAGCCCGAGTTGGAGTCGGGATCAGAGAAGGCAAAGACCCGCCCTTCAAGGTCGTGGATCGATTCAGTCGTCTGATCGATGGCCGGGACGATCAGGTAGGAGCGGTAGTGTGGCCGCCCCTGATAGACCGGCACACCGATCAGCTCCAGCGCCTCCTCGTGGTCGATGTAGGGCAGGCCGCAGATCCACGCATAGTCGATCCGACCGGAGAGCAGCTCATCCATCACCTCGCGGTAGCTGCGCCGCTGGACGAAGGTCACCGGCTCACCCAGCCCGGCCGCCAGGTAGTCGCGCACCTCCTCGAGCAGGTCGATCTGGCCGTCCGGCACCACCGGCGTCAAGCCGATGCGTATCCCGTCCGCATGGCCGCCAGCGAGCGCCTGGGCACAGAGCAGCAGCACCCCCCATGCAGCATGGCCGCGCACCCTCATCACCATCGACTCCCTCCTATCAAACCGGCCCACCCCTCCGTTACCAACCCGTAACAAGGCGGCCCAAGGAGCGCGGGGCCAACCGTTACCATCAGGTAACCCAAGCGGCCGACCGCTGTTTACAAGACAGTAACAGAATACTGACCAGAAAGGAAAAAACAACAGATGGCCCGGCGCGTGCAGTGGCTCTGCTGAACAGCCGCCGCGGAGAGCGCCATTGAACAGCACCGCCACAGCCGAGTCAGTTACCCCACCGGCCATCCCCACCCGCTGGCAGCGCCTGCAGCCGGGGGCCCCGGTCGGTCTGGCCGCCTCGGCCTGTATCCGGGTTCGTTCGCGCTACAGCCGCTGCAGCGCCTGCGGAGATGACTGCCCCACCGGGGCACTGGCGGTGGAGGAGCAAGGCCCTCGCCTCGGCAATGGTTGCATCGGCTGCGGTCGCTGCACCGCGGTCTGCCCGACCGGGGCACTGGCCGTCGACGGCTTTGCCCGCAGCCTCGGCATCCCGCCGGGCAGTGGCGCCATCGCCGTGGAGTGCTGGCGCGTGCGTGACGCGGAGGTCACCCCTCAGGCGTTGCGCGTCCCCTGCCTCGGCGGCCTCTCGGTCAGCCAGCTCCTCGCCCTGGTCCACTTCGCCGGCGGACGGCCGATCCAGCTGATCGAGCGTGGCGGCTGCGCCCACTGCCCTGCCGCACCCGACGGCGGCTGCCCCGTAGGTCTCGCACTGGCCGAGAGCGACGCGCTGCTGCGCGCCATCGGCATCGAAGAGGAGCGCCGCCCCCAGCTGATCCGCCTGCCGCCAAGCGGACGAAGGGGGCTGCTGCGCGAGATCCCGGCTGCTCTCAACCGCCGCGTCCTGACCCGGCGTGGCTTCCTGGAACGGCTGACCCGGCACAGCGCCGCGCTGGCCAACGACCTGCTCGAGGTCGTCCCGAGCGATGCCGAGGCGGGGGCCGCTGACGCCGTCGAGGCCGGCGCGCGGCTACGCGAGCCGGCCCGACCGATCGAACGCGAACGCCGCCTCGCCCTGCTGGCGACGCTTGCGCGGGCTCGTGGCAATGCGCTGCCGGCCAGCCTCTTCACACAGGTCACCATCGATGCCAAGCGCTGCAACGGCCACGCCGTCTGTGCCGCCACCTGCCCGGTCGGCGCGCTGCAGCGCAGTGATGAGCGCGACACCACCACCGGAGAGAGTACGCTGGCGATCGACTTCGATCCGCGCCGCTGCATCGCTTGTGGCGGCTGTGAAGGCGCCTGCCCCTCCGGCGCGCTGACGCTCAGCCCACATGCCATCGACGCTGCCACGGCGGGGCTGCCACGCCGCCTGGTGGCGCACCACCACCGACCCTGTTTCGAATGCGGTCGTGAATTTGCGCTCACGCAGAACACGAGCGTAGGGGAGGAACGCTGCCCGGCGTGCCGCAAGTCGCACGCACTGGCCGCGGAGTTGTTCACCGGGCTCTTCCGGTGACCAACGGGAAGGGAAGCCGTAAGCGCACCATCAGCACCACTCCAGTTGGAAAGGCACAGGAGAACACCATGGATATCTTCAAGAAAATGATCAGCAGGCGGCGATTCCTGCAGGCCAGCGGAACAGCCGGCGCCGTCGGCGCCGTCGGCGTCACCCTGAAGAGCGGAGGGGGCTCGGCCATCGCCACCGCCGAGGCACAGACCGCCGGCGCGGGGGGTACCACCCGCATCACCAAGAACATCTGCGGCCAGTGTCCGGCCCGCTGCGGCATCGACGTCTACACCACCAACGGTCGCGTCCACGCGATGTACGGCGCCACCAACCACCCGATCGCCAACGGCAAGCTCTGCCCCAAGGGCCATCTGGGCACCTACTTCCTCTACGATCCCGACCGTTTCAAGGGGCCAATGCGGCGCACCAACCCGCGCAAGGGGCGCAACGAGGACCCGGGCTTCGTGCCGATCTCGTGGGACGAGGCGCTCGACACCGTCGCTGCCCGCCTCAACGACCTGCGCGAGCGCGGCGAGGCGCACCGGGTCGCCCACTTCTACGGTCGCGGCTGGGGTGCCTCCGATGCCGGTCTCTACGGCGACTGGGGCAAGCTCTACGGCACACCGAACGCCGCCATCGGCCACGCCTCGATGTGCGCCGAGGGCTCCAAGCGGGCCAAGCGCGCGACCGACGGCAACGACTCCTACAACTCGCACGACTACCGCAACTGCAACTATCTGCTCACCTTCGGGGCCAGCTTTCTCGAAGCCTTCCGTCCCTACAACAACAACATGCAGATGTGGGGCATCATGCGCAGCAAGAGTCCGAAGACCCGTGTCACGGCGGTCGACGTGCGCATGAACCCGACCCTCGCCGCCGCCGACCGCGCCGTGCTGATCAAGCCGGCCACCGACGGTGCCATGGCACTGGCCATCGCCCACCATATCCTGGTCAATGGGCTGTGGGAGCGGGAGTTCGTCGGCGACTTCTTCGACGGCCACAACCGCTTTGTCAGTGGCCGCACCATCAACCCGAGCCTGTTCGAGGAGCGCTGGACCCACGGGCTGATCACCTGGTGGAACGAGGAGCTCAAGGACCGCACCCCGGAGTGGGCCTCCTCCATCACCGGTGTACCGCTCAACCAGATCGTCGAGACGGCGCAGGAGCTGGGCACCACCCGCCCGGCGATGGTCATCTTCGAGCGCGGCCCGACCGCCCACACCAACGGCGTCTACAACGGCATGGCGATCCACGCCCTCAACGCGCTGGTCGGCGCCCTCTTCGCCGAGGGCGGCATGGGTTATCAGATGGGTACCCCGTACGGCGGCCTGCCGGTCAACTCCGACGACTTCATGGACGACATCGCACGCGAGATGCGTGGCAAGTATCCGCGCATCGACATGGCGCGCACCGAACGTTGGCCGATGACCAGCCACATGATGCAGGAGGCCGGCCCCAACCACCTGAAGGGCGACCCCTACAAGATGGACACCGCCATCTTCTTCTACACCAACCCGATCTGGACCGCACCGGACAGCAAGGCGTGGGAAGAGGCGCTCAAGGATGTCTTCATTGTTGACACCTCGCCCTTCCCGGGCGAGACGGCGATGTACGCTGACATCATCCTGCCCGATCACACCTACCTGGAGCGGCTGCAGGACTCGCCCACCTACCCGTTCGAAGGCTGGCCACTGACCCAGCTGCGCGTCCCGGCGGTCGACCCGATCTACGACACCAAACACTTCGGCGACATGCTGATTGAGCTGGGCAAGCGGATCAACGGGCCGATGGGCGAATTCTACCGGGCACTGGACAACGTGGAGAACGTGCTGCGCCACCGCGCCGCCGGCTTTGCCAACAATCCGGGCGACAACGGCGTCAACGACTTCGAGTCGTGGAAACGCGAAGGGGTCTGGTACAGAAAGCCGTACCACTGGCGCTACCACCGTGGCGAGTTCCGGGAGTGGGACGGCAGCGGCTACAACATCCGCATGAGCGAGGAGGAGGTCAAGGCCAAACTGCTCAAGACCGGCTCAGGCAAGTTCGAATTCGTTTCCAGCTTCCTCGAGCAGCACGCCGCCTACATCAACCGTGAGCTGGGCATCCCACAAGATCGGGTCGGCCTCATCCAGTGGCTGCCGGCGCAGCACACCGGCGGTGGCGACCTCCACTTCATCACACCGAAGACACCGATGACTGCCGAGGGGCGCAGCGGCAACATCCCGCATGCGATCGCCCTGCAACAGCCATCGGTCGGCGGCATGACCACGGTCTACATGGAGATCAACCCGCAAACCGCGCGCGCACGCAACATCCGCAACGGCGACAAGGTGCGCATCAGCTCGCCGCTTGGCAGCATCGAGGCGTATGCACGCTACTTCGAGGGTGCCCGCCCCGATACCGTGGTCATGCCGTACGAGCACGGCCACTGGGCACAAGGGCGCTGGGCCAAGGGGCGCCTGCCTGGCAACTCGGGAGAAATCACCGCCAACGTCTCCGACCCGATCTCCGGGTTGGCCTGCTACTACACCGGCAAGGTCACCGTTGAACGGGCCTGATCACCAAGGGAGTATGAACAATGGCTAAATGGGGAATGGTCATCGACCTCGACAAGTGCACCGGCTGTCAGGCCTGCACGACCGCCTGCGGCATGGAGAACAACACCCTGCCGGGCGAAAACTGGCAAGATGTCCTCTACTACAATGTGGGCACCTATCCCAACACCACGATGAAGTGGTTCCCGCGTCCCTGCATGCACTGCGAGGACCCATCCTGCGTCCACGTCTGCCCGACCCGCGCCACCTACAAGACCGAGGATGGCGCCGTACTGATCGACTGGAACAAGTGCATCGGCTGCAAGTACTGCATGATCGCCTGCCCGTACGGAGTGCGCTTCTACACTGACGAGAAGCCGCTGCTGCAACCGGCGCTACAGGATATCTTCCCGTCCAACGGCAGTCGCCACACCTGGAATCCGCCCTACAAGAGCCCGCATGAGGACTGGACCAAGGGCATCGGCATCCAGCCCAGGGGGGTCGTCTCCAAGTGCACCTTCTGCTACCACAAGGTCAGCCGCGCTCCGGCCGGGGTCGCCGACCTGGACGAGGACGATCCGAACACCAAGGAGTTCACGCCGGCGTGTGTGCGCACCTGCGCACCAAAGGCCCGCTACTTCGGTGATCTGGACAATCCGAACAGCCGGGTCAACAAGCTGATCCAGGACAAGCGCGGCGTCCGCCTGCTGGAGCACACCGGCAACAAGCCGCAGGTCTACTACCTGGGTGAACACGGCACCGTGCCCGAATTCACCCGTCCCAAGAGTTAAGGGGGTAAATCATGAATACCAATACGCAAACGATGGACAGCTCCGGCAGCGCATCCATGCTGCTGCTGGGTCTGGGTGCGGTCGGCCTGGCCATCGGTCTCTTTGCCTCGGGCGGACTGCTGAGTGACGGCCACGCCGCCTTCAACACCGGCAGCAACGTCGCTTGGGGGCTGCCGGTGGTCGCCTACGTCTACATGGCGCTGGCCTCGACCGGGCTGGCCATCGTCGCCTCGCTGGCGATGGTCTTCGGCACCAAGGAGCTCTACCCGATCGCCAAGCGCTGTCTGTGGCTGGCCATCGCCCTGCTGATCGGCGCCTTCATCACCCTGGCACTGGAACTGGGCCACCCGTTCCGGCTGCTGTGGGCGGTGCCGGCCGGCATGCAGACCAGTTCGCCGATGTTCTGGATGGGGGTCTGGTACGCCGTCGCCCTGCTCTTCATGGCCATCAAGTTCGCCATGGTCATGAAGCGTGACTGGAGCAGCCCTGGCAGCAAGGCCATCGGCGGCATCACCTTTGCCGCCGAGATCGCCGCAGCGATGACCCTCGGCTTCGTCTTCGGTGCCATGTCAATGCGTCCCTTCTGGTACGACCCGATGATGCCGGTCTTCTTCGTCCTCAGCGGCCTGCTGGCCGGGGTCGCCTTTGCCCTGTTCTTCACCAACCTGGCCTACGGCTTTAGTCAGGACAACATGCCGGCCGCGGTACGCCGGGCGATGACTGGTATCCTGCCAGCCATCTTCCTGACCGCGATCGGTGTCACGGCACTGTTTGTCATCGGGCAGATGGTAACGGCCAGCTACAGCAACGTGAACGAGACCCATCTGGTGGCCTCCCATGTCTACGGTTCGGCCCCGTTCCAGCTGGCGCTGTGGGTTGGTCTGGTGCTGCCCTTCGCACTGATGCTCGGCGGCCTGCGCAAACAGGTCGGCATGCAGGTCCTAGCCGCCGTGCTGGTGCTCGTCGGCCTCTTCACGGTGCGTTACGGCTACATCATCGGCGGCCAGTTGGTACCGATGTTCAAGGGCACCTGGTATCCTGATCTGATCGCCTACACACCGTCGGCTACCGAGTGGGGCGTCTTCATCATCGGCGCATCGGCCAGCCTGCTGATCTACGCCATCGGTGACAAGCTGTTCAAACTGCCGGATTCACCCGACGAGCAGTAAGGTCCGCACGCGCCTGGTACGGTCCCATCAGGCGTCGATGTGGTCTCCTCTTCCGGGCGGCGTTGCCGCCCGGTTTTTTGCGAGGTAAAACAACGTGCTGAACTATGAATCGGTCGAACAACTCACCCTGCGGGCCGAACTCTATCTGGTCCTCTCCCATGCCGCGGTACCGCCCATGCGCACCGAGCAGCAGCAGGCCATGCTTGAGTTGCTCTCCGATGACCTGGAGGCGCTGATCCACGCCCAGGGGCTGAACCCCCTGCTCACCCAACTCCACCAACTGAAGAGCAGCCTCGAACGACTGGCCGAGAACCCGCTCGAGCTGCTGCGCGGCTACAGCCACCTCTTCCTGTCGCCACCCGTTCGGGTACGCATCAACGCCGGCTTCCATCTCGACGGCGCCGCCATGGCACAGAGCACCCTCGAAATGGAGGCGCTCTACAACAAGCACGATGTCGCGCAATCGGAACACTTTCGTGACCTGCCCGACCATTTGGCCATGCAGCTCGAATTCATCGGCTTCCTCATGGCCAGCGCCGCCGAGGCCCTGGAGCAGGGTGATGAAGCAAGAAGGCATGCCGCACTGACCGACGCCGCCTGTTTCACCAACCGCTACATGGAGCCGTGGCTGGCCGGATTTGCCGGTGAGATTCAGCACGCGGCCAAGACGGAGCAGGCCTGCGCCCCATATGCCGCACTGGCCTCAATCATCGGCGCTGTCGTCGCCGAAGATGCTCCGGCGCTGGCTGAGCGCTTCCCGCCGACGCCCCGTGAAGTGGTGGAACCGGCCATCGACCGCGACGCGCTGCGTGCACTTCACCGACAGCAGCAGCCCCCCTCCATCGGCGAACGCAGCTGCCGCATCTGCGGCAACGCCTTCCTTCCTGAGGGCGAGATCGCCACCATCATCGAGAAACTGGAGGAGCGAGGGTTGGCCACCGACCATCTACGGGTCTGCCCCGACTGCCGGGTCAGCGAACTGGGCCTGGCACCGATGAAGCCGATCCACCTGGGCAAGCACGGCATCTGAGCAGATAGAGCAGCGGTGCACCTGTGTTGTTTGCCGGCGCGCTCTGGCACTCAACCTGAAGCGGGCACTGAGCCAGCCAACGTTCGATGGCGGCATGCTCCTCGAGGCCGCCGGCGTGGCCACGGTAGACCAGCAGCGAGACGATGCCACCCGGTGCCAACCACGCCACTGCCTCGTTCAACGCCGCCAGCGTGGTCACCGGAGAGGTCACACGCCGCTGGTCGCCGCCGGGCAGATAGCCGAGGTTGAACATCACCGCCGTAAGCTGCCCGCGCAGCTCGGGCGGCAGCGCCTCGCGCCAGCCCTCATGGCCTCGGTGCAGCAGCGTCACCCGTTCAAGCAGCCCACACGCATCCAGGCGGGCGCGGGTCGCGGCCAGTGCCTCGGCCTGTACGTCGAAGGCCCAGACGTGGCCGGCAGGGCCGACCCGCTCGGCCAGAAAGGCCGTGTCATGGCCATTGCCGGCGGTGGCGTCGACGGCCAGAGCGCCGGGTTGCAGATGGCCGGCCACGGCGACGTGGGCCCGCTCGGTCAGGCGCATGTGTCACCCCCTTGTCATGCATCGGTCATAGTATACGCAGCC
The DNA here is from genome assembly GCA_007128895.1 of Gammaproteobacteria bacterium. Classification (GTDB taxonomy): domain Bacteria; phylum Pseudomonadota; class Gammaproteobacteria; order SKWO01; family SKWO01; genus SKWO01. The sequence continues at coordinate 15,090 of SKWO01000039.1, read as the reverse complement.
AACCAGAGCCAACAGGAGCGCACACCCATGACCCTGCGTATCGGCATCAACGGCTTCGGCCGCATGGGACGGCTGGCGCTACGCGCCGCCTGGGGCCGACCCGAGTTCGAGGTCGCCCTGATCAACGAGAAGCACGGCGACGGCACCGTCTCCGGCCACCTGCTCGAGTTCGACTCGGTGCATGGACGCTGGCCCCACGCCATCGCCTCGGAGCCGGAGCGGATCACCATCGACGGCCAGGCGATCCGCCACACCCGCCACGACACCCCCGGCGCAGTGCCGTGGGCCGAGGCCGGCTGCGATCTGGTGATCGAGGCCAGCGGTGCCTTTCGTACCGTCGAGGCGCTGCAGCCTTACTTCGATGGCGGAATCAAACGGGTGGTGGTCGCCGCGCCGGTCAAGGATCCGGCCGTGCTCAACGTCGTGGTCGGTGTCAACGACCACCTGTACGACCCACAGCGCCACCGTATCGTCACCGCCGCCTCCTGCACCACCAACTGCATCGCCCCGGCGGTGAAGGTGATGCATGAGTCGCTCGGCATCCTGCACGGCTCGATCCTGACCATCCACGACATGACCAACACCCAGTCACCGGTCGACCGCCCACACCCCGATCTGCGCCGCGCGCGCGCCGCCGGCCTCTCGCTGATCCCGACCACCACCGGCTCGGCCAAGGCGATCGGCGACATCTTCCCCGAGCTGCAGGGGCGGCTCAACGGCCACGCGGTACGGGTGCCGCTGATGAACGCCTCGCTCACCGACCTCACCTTCGAGGCGGCGCGGCCGACCAGCGCCGAGGAGGTCAACGGGCTGCTGCGCGCCGCCGCCGAGGGGCCGCTGGCCGGCATCCTCGGCTTCGAGGAGCGGCCGCTGGTCTCGGTCGACTACCGCGGCGACGCCCGCTCGTCGATCGTCGACGGCCTCTCCACCCTGGTGGTCGACGGCCGCCAGGTCAAGCTGCTGCTCTGGTACGACAACGAGTGGGGTTACGCCAACCGGCTGGTCGAGCTGACCGCGCAGGTGGCGCGCTCGCTGGAGGCCGCGTGAGCCGATGAGCACCCCGCTCGGGCTGGCCGCCTACGCGCGCATCACCGCCAACTACTGGGCCTTCACCGTCACCGACGGCGCCATCCGCATGCTGGTGGTGCTCTACTTCCACCAGCTCGGCTACAGTGCGCTGGAGATCGCGCTGCTCTTTCTCTTCTACGAGTTCTTCGGCATCGTCACCAACCTCGCCGGCGGCTGGCTGGCGGCCCGACTCGGGCTCAAGAGCACCCTGGTCGGCGGCACCCTGCTGCAGGTCGGCGCGCTGCTGCTGCTGACGGTGCCGGAGGCGTGGCTGACGGTCGCCTGGGTGATGTTCGCCCAAGCGCTCTCCGGCATCGCCAAGGACCTGAACAAGATGAGCGCCAAGTCGGGGGTGCGGCTGCTCGCCGGGGCGGCACAGGAGGGGCGCCTGTTCCGCTGGGTGGCGGTGCTGACCGGCTCCAAGAACGCCCTCAAGGGGGTCGGCTTCTTCGTCGGCGGGGCGCTGCTCTTCAGCATCGGCTTCCAGGCCGCCCTCTTCACCCTTGCCGCGCTGCTGCTGGCCACCCTGACCTTCTCCGCCCTCGGTCTGCCGGCCGGGCTCGGCCGCGTCGCCGGCAAGCCGAAGTTCACCCAGCTCTTCGCCAACAGCCACGCAATCAACACCCTCTCGGCGGCGCGCTTCTTCCTCTTCGGCGCGCGCGACGTCTGGTTCGTGGTCGGCCTGCCGCTCTTTCTCAGCACCGTGCTCGACTGGAACCACCTGCAGGTCGGTGCCTTCCTCGCCCTCTGGGTGATCGGCTACGGTATCGTCCAGGCCGCCACGCCGACCCTCTTCGGCCAGCGCGGCCACCATCCGGGCGGGCGCGCCGCGCGCGGCTGGGTCTTCGGCCTGATGCTATTGGCGCTGCTGATCGCCGCCGCCCTCGCGCTGGGGCTAAACCCGGCCTGGAGCCTGATTCTTGGCCTGGCCGCCTTCGGCGTCGTCTTCGCCGTCAACTCGGCGGTCCACTCCTTCCTGATCCTCGACTACGCCGACGCCGACAAGGTGGCGATGAAGGTCGGCTTCTACTACATGGCCAACGCCGGCGGCCGGCTGGCCGGCACCGTCCTCTCCGGCTGGCTCTACATGAGTGGCGGGCTGATCGCCTGCCTGGTCGCCTCGGCGGCAATGCTCGCCGCCGCCTGGCTGATCTCGCTACGTCTGCCTTCTTGAGCGGTGGCCTCGCACGAAGGCGACGAAGGCATCAACCCACGGGCTGGCGTTGAGGTGGCGCAGGTGGCAGTAGCTGGCCGTGACATTGCGGTAGCGCAGTCCGTCGTGCGTACCGTCGATGCCGTGGCCGCGCTCGACCCGCCAGGCGAAGCGCAGGCTGGGGTCGATCGCCTCCAGACGGGAGTAATGAAACTCGTGCGCCGCGACCGCACCGAACGGCCATGGGTGGTCACCGGTCGGGCTGAGCCGGGCGTAGCCGCGCCCCTGCGGGCGCTCCCCCATCACCGCATCGGCGGCGATGGCCCCGACCATCTCGCCGCAGCGGTCGCCCCAGCGCAGCGAACGGCACAGGTAATCGAGCCCACCGCACTCGGCGTGGACCGGCAGACCGGACTCGATCGCCACTCGAATCTGTCGTCGCAGCGAGCGGTTGGCCTCCAGCGCCTCGATCTGGGTCTCGGGAAAGCCCCCGCCCAGAAAGAGGCCATCGACCGCCGGCAGGTCGGGGTCGTGCAGGGTATCGAAGAAGACCGGCTCGGCCCCGGCACGGCGCAGGGCATCGAAGTCCCCGGGATAGTAAAAGCCAAAGGCAGCATCCCGCGGGATGCCGATACGCAGGTCAGCCGCTGGCAACGGCCCCACCGACGGGGCGGGAAGCGCTGGGGCCGCCGTCTCGGCCAGCGCCTGCAATCGGTCCAGGTCGACGCCCTCGCTGGCCATCCGTGCCAGCCGCTCGATCAAACGGGTGGCTTCACCCGCCTCGTTGCTTGGGATCAGACCGAGGTGGCGCTCTTCGATCATCAGGCTGCGGTCGTTGCCGATCGTACCCAGCACCGGGAGGTCGGTATAGTGCTCGACCGCCGCCCGCAGCTTGCTCTCGTGGCGACTGCCGCCGACCCGGTTGAGGATGACTCCGGCCAGTGAGACGGCCGGGGTGAAGCCCTGGTAGCCCTGCAGCAGCGGGGCGATGCCACGGGTCATCCCGGTGGTATCGATGACCAGCACGACCGGCGCCTGCAGGCGTGCCGCCAACGCTGCGTTGCTGTCGCTGCCATCCAGCGCGACGCCGTCGTAGAGCCCCTTATTGCCCTCGATCAGGCCGAGATCAGCGCCGTGCAGTGCCGTGGCGAAGGTGGCATCGATCTCATCGCCGGCCATGGTATGGAAGTCGAGGTTGTGGCACGGCCGGCCAGCGGCATCACCGAGCCAAAGCGGATCGATGTAGTCCGGCCCCTTCTTGAACGGCTGCACCTGCAGGCCGCGGGCGCGCCAGGCGGCACACAGGCCGATCGCCAGCGTCGTCTTGCCCGACGACTTGTGCGCCGCGGAGAGGTAGAGGTGGGCCACTTAGCCGAGTCGCGCCGTATCGCGCTCCTGCCACATCTGTTCAGCCATCCGCTGGGCGGCGTCGACGCTGGTGGCGCGGCCACACACCTTCAGGGCAATGGCCGCCGTGCCGATGGTCGCTGCCCGTGCGTACGGATCGTCATCCTCGCCGCGCCAGACCGCCTGCATACGGCTGACCTCGAGCTGTTCATCCTTGACCTGACGCCGACTGAGCAGGGTCGGCCACAGCTCTTCGCCGAGCTGACCGTCGTGGACAGTGTCGACCCGGCAATCGCCTTCCGGGTTGCGCTCGATCTCGCCGCCCTCGCCCTTGAGCACCGCCATGTGCGGCTGCCCCAGGAGCTGGGCCGCCTCCTGGTGCACCTTCTGATAGCCGGGGTGAAAGATGCCCTGCACCATCGCCGGAGCAGCAAACGGGTTCAGCATACGGGCAATGGTGTGGACCGGCGAACGCAGCCCGAGCAGCGGGCGCAGGTTGATGATGCGGTGCAATCGCGGCTGCAGGTGTTCAAGATCCAGGTAGGCAAAGCCGTCGCGCTCGATCTGTTCAGCTGCCTCATCGAGCGAAGTGGCCGGCTGGACGCCGAGCTGGGGCAACACATCGCGGGTATAGATCCGTCCGGCGGTATGGCCGGTCGCGCCGTGCATGAAGATGCGCAGGCCGTTGGCGGCAAGCAGCAGATTGCTGAGGATGAACCACGGCAGGTGGCGTCGCTTGCCGGCGTAGGAGGACCAGTCGAGATCGATATTCAGCGCAGGGACATCGAGCCTCTGCCGGATCGCCTCGACCGTGCCGGCGACCTCTTCGGCGGTCTCCTCCTTGACCCGCATCAGCATCAGGAAGGCACCGAGTTGCTCCGGCTCGACCTGATCGTCCAGGATCATACCAAAGGCGTCACGCGCCTCGTCGCGACTGAGCCCGCGCGAGCCCTTGCGCCCCTTGCCAAGGGTGCGAACATACTGGGCAAACGGATGTTCTTCCATGCTGCTCATTAGCTGACCTCCGGTTGTCTTCGGGCGGGTGCCCAATGTGAAACGCCAGGCCGACTGCTGCGAGCCTGGCCTGGCGTTTCAGGTACTGATCGGCTGCCGCGCTTACGCCTTGGCAGCGGCCTCTTCCTGAGTCGACTCCGCGCTGTAGTGCGGATCGAGCTTGTCATCGGCCAGGCTCTCCGGCAGGAAGCGCAGGACCGCCATCGCCACAGCCGTCATCGCGACGAAGAGCGCCACGCCACCGACACCCAGCAGGATCTCCGGCAGTGACGGCGTGTAGGCGTTGACTTGCCCATCGGCGAAGCTGCTGCTGACCTCCATACCCGGGAAGAGCTGCAGCGGCAGGGCCTGCCCACCGATGATGATGACGTAGAGCAGGCCGGCACCGCCGATCACGGTCAGTACCGAGGCGAGGCCGATCGCCCGCGGGTTGCCAGCGGTCTGCGGGGCGAAGAGGATCGCCAGCGGCAGTAGCGATCCGATCACCACATAGACCAGCCAGAAGATCGTGGTGTGCTCGGTGCCTCCGGCCAGGATGAAGCGCGAGGCGACCGCATTCTGCTCCGAGTAGAGGTTGGTCACATGGAAGACCACGACGAAGTAGAGCACGCCGGCAATGAAGATGCCCAGCAGATTCTTCAGCCGGTTCATGATGTGGTGGCCAATCGGGCGGTTGTTGCCACTGGCGGCAGCCATCAGGGTCAGCAGATAGACCGCCAGGCCGATCGAGAACGACATCAGGATGAACATCGGCGCCAGAATCGCGGCATCGTAGGCGTCACGCGCTACCAGGAAGCCGAAGATCGAACCGGTACCGGTAGTCAGGATCAGACGCCAGAGGAAGGCCGCCAGCCCCACAGGCTTGCTGTAACGATTCATGCGCCGTTCCATCAAGGTCCACAGATAGAGCGCGACGATGACCAGGAAGCCATTGTAGAGAATGATGTTCCAGGCGAAGATCGACTTGAAGTTGTAGTGCGTCATCGCGATGATCAGTCGATCCGGGCGCCCCAGATCAAGGACCAGCACGGCCAGACCACCGATCAGCAGGGTCACGGCCAGCAGACCGGAGAGCGGCGCCAGCGGCTTGTAGACCTTGCGTCCGAAGACCGAGCCGATCGAGGCGACGTTGAGTGCACCGGACGCGGCCACGATCATCAGGATCGCGAAGACGTGCGGCAAGCCCCAGACGATCTGGTTGTTCATCCCGGTGGCGACGTGACCGTAGATCTTCAGGTAGAAGAAGGCGAGCGCAGCCAGGCCGATCAGGGTGCCCATCAGGGCCAGCAGAGCCCAGAAGCCCCGGTTGGCCTCGATTTCGCGGAAGCGGATACGATTTTTCATGGTTGTCATCCGTTACGATCAGATGCCGCGGTAGCGAACGCCCGTGTTGAGCCGCAGATCGGCACGGATCTGGGTCGACGGGTACTCGCGCAGGCGGCGGGAGATCAGGCTGTTCGGGTCGTTCAGATCGCCGAAGACCATGGCACCGCGCTGGGCGCCGACACACGCCTCGACACAGGCCGGGATGGCGCCACGATCGACACGGTGGACGCAGAGTGTGCAGCTCTCGACCGTGCCCATGCCGCGCGGGGCGTGCGGTTTCTGGTTGGCGACCGGCTCGTGCACAAAGGAGCGCGCCTTGTAGGGGCAGGCCATCATGCAGTAGCGGCAGCCGATGCAGATATGCTTGTCGACCAGCACGATGCCGTCGGCACGCTTGAATGAGGCACCGGTCGGACAGACGTCTGCACACGGCGGGTGCTCGCAGTGCTGACACATGACCGGCAGCGAGAAGCTGTTACCGGTCTGTGGGTCGGTCACATCGACCTTGCGGATCCACTGTGCATCGGTGGCCGGACGACCAAAGTCGGGTATGCCGTTCTCGGCCTTGCAGGCCGTGACACAGGCATTACAGCCCTGGTCGCACTTGTTGCTGTCGATCAGCAGGCCCCAGCGGACCTTGTCAGTCACCGCCTCGTCGGCAGGGCGACCCGCAGCCATCAGGGTCACCCCCGGGGCAATCGCCACAGTACCACCCACTACGGCGGCACCTGCGACGAAACGGCGACGATCGGTATCGGTTTTTTCAGGTAGCTTGCTCACCTTGTCTTCACCTGTCGCTGTTCTGGTTGCTGTCGTACTCCACCGCATCGGCAGAGTGGGATTCAGGCGCGCCATCCTCGTCGTCGACCGGTTCATCTGCCCCGTTCAAGGCAGACTGAACATAGTCGGCTACACGCTCGAGCAGTTCGGCGTCGACAGGCTCTTCACTCTGCCGGATCGACTGCAGCATCTCCTCCATGCCGCTGTGCAGCGGATGGCGATAGCCGGGCTCAATGCGCGACGGACGGGTCGCGTGGCACTGGAAACAGTCGGTCGTGATACCGGCGTAGGTATGACAGTTGAGACAGAAGGCCGGATCCTGCTGACGCTGTGAGCTCGGGCTCGGCGGCGTCGAGACCGCCGCACTTTGCGGATCAGCGTGACACTGGAGGCAGTTGTCCAGGCTGTGACGCGGGGTCCGGATACCGTCATACATGGTACGGTCACGATGCACATTGAGGATGCGCCCGTGATAGCGGCGCATGTAGTCGGTCTCCTCGACGCACTGATCACCTTGCACGGCCGGCGGAATCACCGGCATCGGGGTGCGTGAGTCGTTCGCGGAGGCCGCCACCGGCAGCACTGCAAGCAGTGCTGCCGCCAGGGCTCCGGTAATGCCTCGCAGTCTGGTCATGGTGCCTCCCTTACTCGCCCAGACCCATCTGGATGTAGCCGGTCGGGCAGACGTCCTGGCAGATGTGGCAGCCGATGCAGCGATCGTAGTCGGTGTAGACGTAACGACCGGTGGTGGCCTCCTTCTTCGGCGTCTTCTTGACCGCTTCCTGCGGACAGAAGACGACGCAGTTGTCGCACTCGAAGCAGAGGCCGCAGCTCATGCAGCGCTTGGCTTCGGCAACGGTCTGCTCCTCGGTCAGGCGAACCAGACGCTCCTGATAGTTGCCGATGACGTTGTCGGCCGTCACTTCGATCTGCTCACGCTGGTGGCGCGGGGTGAACTTGAAGTGGCCGAGGTAGAGCGCCTTGTGGGTGATGACCTCGTGCTGCGAACGGTCTTCGTAGTTGTGTACGGCGAACTTCGCCTCGGAAGTGCCACGCACCTCGCCACGCTGATACGGCTCGGGCTCGAGGCCGCTCTCCATCAGCTTGCTCATCAGGTTGAAGTGGTGCACATCCACCTTGGGACGCTTGGCCTGGCTGGTCTTGTTCAGGTAGTGGTCGACGCTCTCGACCGCGATGCTGGCCTGACCGATGGCGGTGGTCAGCAGGTGCGGACGGATGACATCGCCACAGACGAAGTAGCCCGGCTTGTTCGGCACCTGGAAGTGCTTGTCGGCGTTGACCAGACCCTTGCCGTTGTCGAGGCTCTCCATGCCGGTCAGGTCACCGGTCTGGCCGATCGCGGCAACGATCAGGTCGGCCTCGATCTCGAACTCGCTGCCGGGGATCTCGGTCTTGCCATCCTCCTCCAGACGGATCACCTTGAGGGCGCGGGCACGACCGTTGGCATCGAGCATGACCTCGACCGGGCTGAGCTGGCCCTGAATCACGACACCTTCACGGGTGGCGTCCTCGATCTCGTGCTGGGCCGCCGGCATCTTCTCCACCGGAGCACGCGAGATCAGCATGACATCGGCGCCTTCACGGGTGGCGATCTCGGCGACATCGTGGGCCGCCTGGCCCAGAACGATGTTCTCCGGCAGATCCTTTTCGTTGATGTTGGTGATGTTGCCGAGCCGACGCGCCACCGAGGCAACGTCGATCGAGGTATCACCACCACCGATGACCACCACGCGACCGCTCACCGCCTGCAGACGTCCGTCGTTGAAGGCGTGCAGGAAGGCAATACCGCTGATGCAGTTGCGCGCATCGGCACCCGGGATCGGCAGTGCGCGACCACTCCAGGCGCCCATGGCCAGAACAATGGCGTCGAACTCCTTCTCCAGCTGCTCGAGCGGGATATCGACACCGACCTTGGTCGAGGCCTTGACCTCGACGCCCATGTCCAGGATGCGCTGGATCTCACCGTCGAGGACGTCACGCGGGGTACGGTAGCCGGGGATACCGTAGCGCATCATGCCGCCGAGCTGGGCATTGGCATCGAAGACGGTGCAGGCGTGACCCTTCTTGCGCAGCTGGTAAGCGGCGGCAAGGCCAGCCGGGCCGCCACCGATAATGGCGACCTTCTTGCCGGTCGATGCGCCCGGCTCGAAGGCCAGCTTGTTCTCAAGGGCGTAGTCGCCGATGAACTGCTCGACCGAGTTGATGCCGACCTTGTCCTCGACCTGGTTGCGGTTGCAGCCATCTTCACACGGAGCCGGGCAGACACGGCCCATGATCGACGGGAACGGGTTGGCGATGGTGTTGCGGCGGAAAGCGTACTCCTGCCACGGGGTATCACCGCTCGGCTTCTCGATACCGCGCACGATGTTGAGCCAGCCGCGAATGTCGTGGCCAGAGGGGCAGCTGCCCTGGCACGGCGGGGTACGGTGCACGTAAGTCGGGCACTTGTGCGACCAGCCGGCCTGGAAGATTTTCTGCGTATTATCGTTGTAGGTGCTGTCACCGTCCTGGTAACGGCGGAAGGTCAGTTTCATCTCTTGACTCGAAGTGGCCATGGGTCCGATCTCCTGTGCCTTGGTTAGTCGGGTTACTCTTTGGCGCCGAGAATGATCGAGTCGCTCACCAGCTGGTGGACGCTCGCGATCATGTGCATCGGCTTGTCGTAGTAGGGCAGTACCTTGCTGAACTGGCTCTTGCAGATGGCGCAGATCGACGCCATGGTGTTGACTCCGTTCTCATTCATGACCTGGTCGAGCGCCTGCATGCGCGGCATCGCGCCCTTGACGCGAATCTCCATCAGGTCATCGGTGAGCAGACCGCCTCCGCCGCCACAGCAGAAGGTATTCTGGCGGATGGTGTCGGGTGCCATGTCCACGTAGTTGGCGCAGACCGACTGGATCACCTTGCGCGGGATCTCGAACTGGCCGCCCGGGCGATCACCCATCCGCGTGGCACGGGCCACGTTGCACGAATCGTGGAAAGTGACCACGCGGTGGTCGTTGGCGCTCTTGTCCAGCTTCAGCGCACCGCGGTCGATCAGATCGCTGGTCAGCTCACAGATATGCTGCGGCTGCGGATAGCGCGGGTCGAGCTGCTTCTGCAGCATCTGGCCGAACGGATCGTCGGCACCGGCGCCGACACCGGTCAGAGTGTTCCAGAAGCTGTAGGCGACGCGCCAGGCGTGGCCACACTCACCGACAACGATACGCTTGACGCCGAGTTCCAGCGCCGCCTGACGGATGCGCAGGGCGGCCTTGCGCATGGTGTCGTAGCTACCGATGAACATGCCGAAGTTGCCGGCCTCGGAGGCGTACGAACTGAGTGTCCAGCTGATGCCGGCCTGGTGGAAGACCTTGGCGTAGCCGATCAGGCCGTCGATATGCGGCTCGGCGAAGAAGTCGGCCGACGGCGTGATCAGCAGCACCTCGGCGCCCTTCACATCGACCGGCAGACGAACGTCGACACCGGTATCCATCTTGATGTCTTCTTCCAGCCCCTCGAGGGTGTCGACCAGCGCCGGCTCGGGCAGGCCGAGGTTGTTGCCGATCTTCAAGACCTTGCCGAGGATCTCGTTGCAGTATTTCTGGCCCTTACCGACCGCATCCATGATCTCGCGCGCCGCCATGGAGATCTCGGCGGTGTCGATGCCGTAGGGGCAGTAGACTGAGCAGCGGCGGCACTGCGAGCACTGGTGGAAGTAGCTGTACCACTCGTCCAGCACCTCCTCGGTCAGGTCACGTGCGCCCACCAGCTTGGGAAAGTATTTGCCGGCGAAGGTGAAGTGGCGGCGATAAACGCTGCGCAACAGATCCTGACGCGCGACCGGCATGTTCTTCGGGTCATTGGTGCCGAGGAAGTAGTGACACTTGTCGGTGCAGGCACCGCACTTCACGCAGGAGTCGAGATAGACCTGCAGCGAGCGGTACTTGCCGAGCAGTTCACCCATCTTGTCGATGGCCACCTGCTGCCAGTTGTCGACCAGTTCACCCGGGAAGCCCAGCGGCTCCTGGTGGGCCGGCGCAGCGACGAACGGCTTGAGGCCCGCCATCTTGTCCGGCTCGAGCGCCGGGATTTCGGGCACGTCCAGTTCAGGGTTGAGCTTGGGAATTTCGTAATCGGCCACGGTGCCAGCTCCTGTTAGTCGTTGCCCTGCTCGAGCTTGGCCGCCCACGGGGCAAGGTGGCGGCGTTCGCGCGAGTCATCGACCTGGTTGCGGGTCGGGCTGAAGAAGATACCGGGTGCATGCAGCAGCTTGCTGATCGGGAAGATGATCATCAGCACGGCCACCAACAACAGGTGAACCAGCAGCATCGGGTCGGTCGGCAGTGGCTGCAAGTCAAAGCGCATCAGCCCGAGGAAGAAGGCCTTCACCGCAACGATGTCAGTGGGGAAGACGAACTTGATCATCAGCCCGCTGACGCCGATGGCGACCAGCAACGCCAGAATCAGATGGTCGGAGGGACCGCTGATGTAGCGAATGCGCTCGACGAAGAGGCGCCGAGCCCACAGCCCGAGCAAGCCGAGCACCATGAAGAAACCGGCATAGATGCCGAATGGCTGAATCAGCACCACCCAGGTCCAGACCGGCTCGATAAAGTAGCGCAGATGGCGCAGTACCACCAGCAGCAGTGCAAAATGGAACATCCAGCCGAAGATCCAGATCCACTTGTTGGACTTGAACAGGCTGTTGAAGAGAACGACCTCGCTGGCCATGCGTACCACGACGCCACTCTTGGTGGTCGGTGCGGGCATGGTGGGAATCTTCAGCGGTGCCGGCGTCTTGGCGTACAGACGGATACGGTAGGCCAGGCCACCGATCAGAATGAGCGTCGCAACGTAGAACAGCAGCGCAAACACGACCGTCAACAGAGACATCTCAGCGGTCTCCTCCAAGGCTTTTACGGCTCAAAAACTGGTTGGTTCAGCCGTCTGCAGCAGAGCAGACGGTTGCGGAATTCGTGAGAGCGCGGGGCAAGACTGCCCCGCCTCTCGATGGCCCCATCAGGGGCCGTACATACGGTCGGGCAACAGCGCCCGATCAGATGCAGCCGGTCGGCTTGGGCAGACCAGCAATCTTGCACGCCTGCTTGGCCGGACCGTAGGGGAACAGCTCGTACAGGTACTTGCTGTTGCCCTTCTCAGGCCCCAGCTTCTTGCCGATCGCCTTGGTCAGCACGCGGACGGCCGGAGCAATCTGGTACTCGTTGTAGTACTCACGCAGGAAGTTGACGACTTCCCAGTGGCTGTCGCTCATCTCGACGTTCTCGGACTTGGCCAGCTCACCGGCGATGTCCTCGTCCCAGTCGGCCAGGTTGATCAGGTAGCCTTCTTCGTCGGTTTCGACACTCTTGCCATTGATTTCGATGGGCATTGTTACTCTCCTCTGGTTAAGAGTTGGGTTGAATTACAGCCAAGCCTGAACGGGACCATTCTCGGCAGCCAAATCGACAAAGCCACCAAAATCGACCAGCTCGATGCCGGCCAGGGCCTTGCTGCTGACGCCTCGAGCCTCGAGGTCCGGTGCCAGGGCACAGATCTTCACGGTGCCCATCTTGGCCTTCACCATGGCGGTGAATTCAGTGTTATCGAGGGCGCCAATGACGCCGTCCTCGATCAGCAGAACGACATCGCCATCACGGGCGTGCTCCAGGCACGACTTGAGGGCGTTACGCTCGAAGGGGGATTTGTTCACGGTATGCAGCATGGGTGATGTCTCCTCAGAAGCTCAGAACGACATCCTGCTGGGCCATCAGGTCGGCCATCTCAGCGGCGCTCATGACCTCGACGGGAACCAGCAGATCGTCAGTGGTGAGGCCGCGGGCATCCAGCGACTCCTTCTCGACATAGAGCTTCTCGATGTCGTACATCTCCAGGGCGCGATAGGTCGGAGAGAAGTTCTTGACCTCGATACCGTCGGTCTTCTGCTCCTTCATCAGCTGGTAGACGCCATCATCGACGAAGACCAGACTGACATCCTGATCGAATGCCGCCGCGATCAGCACGACTTCCAGCGACTCGAGCGCATAGATGGTGCCGTGCGGGGCCTTGCGGTTGACGTACATGAACTTCTTGACGACGCCGCCTTCGTCCATCATTTCATCTGACATTGGTGTTTCTCCCTCAGTCTCCGAATACCATCAGGCGGTCGGCCTGGATGCCGGCCTCGATCAGCTGGCCCAGCCCCGAGATGCGGAAGCCCTTGGCCAGGTTATCGTCCTTGATACCGCGACGCAGAGCGGCGGCCACGCAGACGACCAGATCGACACCGTGCTCGTCGGCCAGCTTGGTCCAGCGCTCGACGATATTGCGATCGTCCTGCGGCGGCTCGGTCAGGCTGCTCGAGTTGTTGACGCCGTCGTGGTAGAAAAAGATGCGGTCGATCGAGTGACCCTTTTCCAGCGCACTGCGGGTAAACAGGTAGGCCGTGTCAGCCGCCTGGTGCTGGTAGGGACCTTCGTTGACCAGAATCGCAAATTTCATTCGGTCTTCCTCCATGGACATGACCGGCGCCGGAGGAGCTCCGACACCGGTCAGTCGGGTTCGATCAGAAGCGGATGTGTGCCGATGCGTTCAGGCTGGTGCGGGCGCCGCGCCAGTCGTCGATGTGGAACTTGGTGAACGGCAGCTCGGTCAGCTCGAAGAAGCGCGGCCAGCCGATACGATCGATCCACTCGTTCATGCGCTCCCACTCGCGAGCGTCGCTCTGATAGGCACGCAGGATCTTCTTGACCACCTCAGCCACTTCCGGCCAACGCGGCGCGTTGTTCGGCAGGCCGGAGGCCACCAGCTTGTGGAAGGTCGGCTTGGAGCGGGCATTGGAGTTCTTGCCACCCACCCAGATCGCCAGTACCGAGTGCTCCGGATCATTGATCTGCATCGGCGGGCACGGCGGGAAGCAGGCACCGCAGCAGATGCACTTCTTCTCATCGACTTCCAGCGACGGCTTGCCGTTGACCAGGGCCGGGCGGATCGCGGCGACCGGGCAGCGGGCCACAACGCTCGGACGTTCGCAGACGTCGGCGACCAGATCGTGGTTGATCTTCGGCGGCTTGGTGTGCTGCACGTTGATGGCGATATCGCCCTGACCACCACAGTTGATCTCGCAGCAGGAGGTGGTGATGCGGACACGGTTGGGCATGCGCTCGTTGGTGAACTCGTCATAGAGCTCGTCCATCAGCGCCTTGACCACGCCGGAGGCGTCGGTGCCCGGGATGTCGCAGTGCAGCCAACCCTGGGTGTGGGAGATCATGGAGACCGAGTTACCGGTACCACCGACCGGGAAACCTTCGCTCTCCAGCTTCTCGATCAGCGGCTTGACCTTGCCTTCCTCGCTGACCATGAATTCGATGTTGCTGCGGATGGTGAAGCGGACGTGGCCTTCGGCAAACTCGTCGTCGATGTCGCACAGCTTGCGCACGGTGTAGTGGTCCATCTGACGCTGGGTACCAGCGCGAACGGTCCAAACCTGATCACCACCCTTGGCGACATGGCGCAGTACGCCAGGACGCGGACGATCATGGTAGCTCCACTGGCCAAAGTTCTTCTTCAGCAGTGGGTGCATGAACGGAAACGGATCCGGTACACCGCTCTCGATAGGCATACGAGGTGCAGACATAATTACCTCCGACTCATAGTTAAATGGTAAAGCGGGCGGGCCATCATCAGCCCGCTCGCGGGTGTTTTGACTTAGGCCTGGGCCTTACGCTCGAACCACTTCTGCGCTTCTTCGTCCCAGCCGTCGGTACGGACATAGGAGTTGGAACGCGGCGAGCTGATCATGTTGGGTTCGACTTCCAGACCAATGCCTTCGAGGAAGTTGACCAGACCGATACGCTCGATCATTTCACCGGTACGCTCATGTTCCAGGGCGTTTTCAGCGAAGAAGTCGATCATGCTACCGGCCAGCTCTTCGATGGCCTCGAAATCTTCGTCGCTTTCCAGCTTCATGAAGGGAACAACCACGGTGCCCATCAGGTCACCGATCTTCAGGGTACGCTTACCACCCACCAGGATGGAGGCGCCACGGTCATCCCCGGGGGACAGGGCCTTGTTCATCACGTTCAGGCAGTGCATGCAGCGCACGCAGCTCTTGTTGTCGACCGCCAGGGTGTCGTCGTCGTTCAGGCTCAGGGCCTGGGTCGGGCAACGGCTGATGACGTTGTCGATGACGCTCTTGCGACCCTTGGCCGCCACATACTTCTTGACCTCTTCCTGGTCGACCTTCATGTCGTCGCGCCAGGTGCCGATCACCGAGAAGTCGGCGCGGTGGATGGAGTTCATGCAGTCGTTGGCACAGCCAGAGACCTTGAACTTCATCTTGTAGGGCAGGGCAGGACGGTGCATGTCGTCCAGGAAGGCGTTGACCAGGGTGCGGTGGATCT
>SKWO01000003.1 GCA_007128895.1 Gammaproteobacteria bacterium | reverse complement strand
TACGCAGCAGACGGTGAGCCAGACCGTGGAAGGTACCGACCCACATCCCGCCGGCCGGCACATCGAGCAACTGCTCGATACGCGCACGCATCTCGCCGGCCGCCTTGTTGGTGAAGGTGACCGCGTAGATGGCGAACGGTGAGATGCGCTCGACGGCGACCAGCCAGGCCACGCGGTGGACCAGCACGCGGGTCTTGCCGCTGCCGGCCCCGGCCAGCACCAATACATGGCCGGCCGGTGCCGTGACCGCCTCGCGCTGCGGCGCGTTGAGCGGATCGATGATCGGTGTAATGTCCATCGGCGCATTATATCAGGCCGCCGCCTCCGGCAGGCTGCACAGCAACTCTGGCTAAGGTAAACTGTACCGAATACGTGGCTTATGCAGACAAGGAACGACCCATGCAACGACGCGACTTTCTCAAGGGCGCCGGCGTCGGCGCACTGACCACCGGCGGCCTGCTGGCCGGTGCCCCGGCGATCGCCTCCAACCGGCGCATCCGCTGGCGCATGGTCACCGCCTGGCCGCCCAACTTCCCCATCTTCCAGGAGGGGGTAGAGCGCTTCGCCGCTGCCGTCAACCGCATGAGTGACGGCCAGCTGACCATCCAGGTCCACGCCGGTGGCCAGCTGGTACCGCCGATGGAGACCTTCTCCGCCGTCTCGCGCGGCACCGTGCAGTGCGGCCATAGTGCCTCCTACTACTGGGCCGGTCGACTGCCGGCAGCCGAGTTCTTCACCACCATGCCGTTTGGCATGAATACCCACGAGATGAATGCCTGGTTCCACGCCGGGGACGGGCTGGAGCTATGGCGCGAGGTCTACGCCGCCTCCAACCTGATCCCGCTGCCGCTCGGCAACACCGGCGCCCAGACCGGCGGCTGGTTCAAGAAGTCGATCGACTCGGTCGACGACCTGCGCGGCCTGAAGATCCGCATGCCCGGTATCGGTGGGCGGGTCATGGCGCGCGCCGGCGCGACCCCGGTACTGCTGGCCGGCGGCGAGATCTACACCGCCTTCGAGCGCGGGGTGGTCGACGCGGTGGAGTGGGTCGGCCCCTACTTCGACATGCGCCTGGGGCTGCACGAGATCAGCAAGGCGTGCTACTACCCCGGCTGGCAGGAGCCGTGCGGCGCCACTGAGCTGATCATCCACCGCGGTGCCTGGGAGGGGCTACCTGCCGAGTTGCAGCAGGTGGTCACCGCCGCCGCCGCGCAGGAGGATCTGTGGATGCAGGCGCAGTTCGCCGCACGCAACCGCGAGGCGCTGCGTGAGCTGACCGAGTCGCACGGCGTCACCCTGCACCGCTTCCCCGACGACGTCCTCGACGCGCTGCGCGTCGCCACCACCGAGGTGGTCGAGGAGCAGGCCGCGCGCGACCCGCTCTACCGCAAGGTCAAGGAGGGCTACGAACAGTTCCAGCGTGAGCTGACCCCGTGGCACGCCATCTCCGAGGCGGAGGTCTTCCGCCTCAGGGGATAACGGTGCTCAGTGCCACCGCTCCAGTACGCCCGGCAGCCAGTGGATGAGACCGGGGAAGGCGAGGACGAGGCCGAGCACGGTGAGCTGCAGGGCGATAAAGGGCAGCGCACCGCGGTAGATCGTCGCCATCTCGAGATCGCGCGCCACCGCCTTGAGGTAGAAGAGGGCGAAGCCGAACGGCGGGGTGAGGAAGGAGGTCTGCAGGTTCAGGGCGATCAGCACCGCGAACCAGAGCGGATCGATGCCGAGCGCCACGGCCACCGGGCCGAGGATCGGCACCACCAGGAAGCAGATCTCGATGAAGTCGAGGAACATGCCGAGCACGAAGAGCAGCGCCATCGACAGCAGCAGGAAGCCCCACGGGCCGCCCGGCAGCGCCTCGAAGAGGTCGTGCACCAGCCAGTCACCGCCCATGCCGGTAAAGACCAGACTGAAGGCCGTGGCTCCGATCAGCACGAAAAAGACCATCGCGGTCAGGCGCAGTGTTTCGCGCAGTGCCGAGTCGAGCGCCACCCATTTCAGGCGCCGACGCAGCAGACCGAGCCCGATGGCGCCCAGTGCCCCCAGCCCGGCCGCCTCGGTCGGCGTTGCCACGCCAAACAGAATGCTGCCCAGTACCAGCGCCATCAGCAGCAGGACCGGCAGCAGGCTGGCAGCGACCTCGCCGAGCGTCGGGCGTGCACCCTGATCGACCGGCGGGGCGAGCTGTGGCCGCAGCCAGGCGACGACCAGCACGAAGAGGATCAGCGCCAGGACCAGGATCAGCCCCGGCGCCACCGCCGCCATGAAGAGGCGCCCCGGCGAGAGACCGAGTACATCGGCGAGCAGGATCAGTACGATCGACGGCGGCACGATCTGACCCAGCGCCCCTGAGGCGACGATGGTGCCACTGGCCAGGCGCGGGCTGTAGCCGTGTCTGAGCATCACCGGCAGCGCGATCACCCCCATCGCCACCACGGTGGCGCCGATCACCCCGGTGGTCGCCGCGAGTAGCGCGCCGACCACCACCACGGCGACCGCCATGCCGCCGCGTAGCCCGCCGAAGAGGCGGCCGATCGTCTCCAGCATGTCACGCGCGATGCCGGTGCGCTCCAGCACCACTCCCATGAGGACGAAAAGCGGTACCGCCAGCAGGTTGAAGTTGGTGACGATGCCCCAGATGCGCAGCGGCAGCAGGTCGAGAAAGCCGATACCGAGGAAGAGCAGTCCGAAGAGCAGTGCCACACCACCGATGGTAAAGGCGACCGGGTAGCCGAGCAGCAGCAGCCCGATCACCACGGCGAACATGACCAGCGCCCAGTACTCCATCAGCGCCGTACCTCGCTGTAACCAAGCAGGAAGCGCAGGTCGCGCACGCTCTCGGCAACCGCCTGCAGTGCGAGCAGGGCAAAGCCGAGCGGGATCGCCGCCTTGAGCAGGAAGCGGTAGGGCAGACCGTCCGGGTAGGGCGAGCGTTCGGCAAATGTCCAGGCGCTGACCACCCAGTCCCACGAGGCGTAGATCACCACACCACACAGCGGCAGCAGCAGGACGAGGTGGCCGATCAGGTCGCGCCAGGCGGCAAAGCGCTCGCCGGCCCAACGGTAGCGACCCAGCAGATCGACCCGCACGTGGCCGTCATGGCGCAGCGTCCACGCCGCCCCGAGCAGGATGATCAGACCGAAGAGGTGCCACTCCAGCTCGTTGATCCAGACCCGGCTGAAGGAGAAGAGTGCGCGCAGGGCGACATCGATGCCGACCAGCACGGCCAGGAGCAGCACCAGCCACGCCACCAGCCGGCCACTCCATTCGCTGATCCGGTCGATCCAGCTCAGCGGACGCACGCTATTGCGTCCCGTCCACGATCGGCTTCAAAAAACGGCCGGTGTGCGACTCGGGGCAGGCGGCGACCGTCTCCGGGGTGCCGGCGACGAGCAGGCGGCCGCCGCCCTCGCCCCCCTCGGGGCCGAGATCGATCAGCCAGTCGGCGGTCTTGATCACGTCGAGGTTGTGCTCGATGACGATGACCGTGTTGCCGTGGTCGCGCAGCCGGTGGAGCACCACGAGCAGCTGTTCGATGTCGTGGAAGTGCAGCCCGGTGGTCGGCTCGTCGAGGATGTAGAGGGTGCGCCCGGTATCGCGCTTGGAGAGTTCGCGCGCCAGCTTGATGCGCTGCGCCTCGCCACCGGAGAGGGTGGTGGCGCTCTGGCCGAGACGAATGTAGCCGAGGCCGACATCGAGCAGGGTTTGCAGCTTGCGCGCCACCACCGGCACCGGGTCGAAGAAGTCGCGCGCCTCCTCCACCGTCATCTCCAGCACCTCGTGGATGGTACGTCCCTTGTAGTGGACCTCCAGCGTCTCGCGGTTGTAGCGCTTGCCCTTGCAGACGTCGCAGGCGACGTAGACGTCGGGCAGAAAGTGCATCTCGACCTTGATCAGGCCGTCGCCCTGGCACG
This sequence comes from Gammaproteobacteria bacterium, assembly GCA_007128895.1. GTDB lineage: Bacteria > Pseudomonadota > Gammaproteobacteria > SKWO01 > SKWO01 > SKWO01. The sequence goes on along the minus strand of SKWO01000003.1, from coordinate 6,474 downwards.
CCTCGCAGCGCCCACCGCGGACGTTGAAGCTGAAGCGCCCCGGCTGGTAGCCGCGCGCACGCGCCTCCTGCGTGCCGGCAAAGAGCTCACGGATCGGCGTGAAGAGGCCGGTGTAGGTGGCCGGGTTGGAGCGCGGCGTGCGCCCGATCGGGCTCTGGTCGATGTTGACCACCTTGTCGAAGTGCTCCAGGCCGATGATCTCGGCACACGGCGCCGGGTCGTCGGCGGCCATGCCCAGAGCGATGGCGGCGTGGCTGAAGAGGGTGTCGTTGATCAGGGTCGACTTGCCGGAGCCGGAGACGCCGGTGACCACCGTCATCAGGCCGATCGGAAAATCGACGTTGACCCCCTTGAGGTTGTTGCCGCTGGCACCGCGGATCGCCAGCACCCGCTCGGGGTCGAACGGCGTGCGCTGCGGCGGCACCGCGATCGCCTTGCGCCCGGAGAGATAGGCGCCGGTCAGCGAGTCGGGGTGGTCCATGACCTGCTGCGGACTGCCCTGGGCGACGATGGCGCCGCCGTGGACCCCGGCGCCGGGACCGATGTCGACCACGTGGTCGGCCAGACGGATGGCGTCCTCGTCGTGCTCGACCACGATCACCGTGTTGCCGAGGTCACGCAGGTGGAAGAGGGTCTTGAGCAGCCGCTCGTTGTCGCGCTGATGCAGGCCGATCGACGGCTCGTCGAGGACGTACATGACGCCGACCAGTCCGGCGCCGATCTGGCTGGCCAGCCGAATGCGCTGCGCTTCGCCGCCGGAGAGCGAATCGGCGCTGCGATCCAGGGTCAGGTAGTCGAGGCCGACGTTGACCAGAAACTCGAGCCGTTCGGCAATCTCCTTGACCACCTTCTCGGCGATACGTCCACGCCGTCCCGGCAGCACCAGGTCGGTGAAGAAGGTGCGCGCCCGCCCCACCGGCATCGCGGCGATCTCGGCCAGCGAGCGGCCGGCAACGTAGACGTGGCGGGCGGCGCGGTTGAGGCGGCTGCCGCCGCAGTCGGGGCACGGCTGGTGGCCCATCATGCGCACGATCTCGTCGCGTACCGTCTGCGACTCGGTCTCGCGGTAGCGCCGCTCCATGTTGGGGATCACCCCCTCGAACGGGTGGCTGCGGTGGGAGAGCTTGCCGGCGCTGTTGAAGTAGGCAAAGCGCAGGGACTCCTTGCCGCTGCCGTGCAGCACCACCTCGCGCACCCGCTCCGGCAGCTCGGCAAACGGCGTCTCCAGCGAGAAGCCGTAGTGCTCGGCCAGTGCGCTCATCAGATGGAAGTAGTAGACGTTGCGCCGATCCCAGCCGCGGATCGCGCCGTTGCCGAGGCCGGCATGGGGGTTGGCCACGACCCGCTGCGGATCGACGAACTGGTGCACCCCAAGACCGTCGCAGGTCGGGCAGGCACCGTGCGGATTGTTGAAGGAGAAGAGGCGCGGCTCCAGCTCACTCAGGCTGTAGCCGCAGACCGGACAGGCGTAGCGGGCGGAGAAGATCAGCTCCGGCTCGTCGGGGGCGTCGATGAAGGCGACGCTGGCCATGCCGTCGGCCAGCGCCAGCGCCGTCTCGAACGAGTCGGCCAGGCGTTGCTGCAGGTCGGCACGCACCTTGAAGCGGTCGACCACCGCCTCGATGCGGTGCTTCTTCTTGGCATCGAGGCTCGGCAGGGCGTCCAGCTCGTGCACCGTGCCGTTGATGCGCACGCGCACGAAACCGCGTGCGCGCAGCTCGTCGAAGACGTGCTGGTGCTCCCCCTTGCGCTCGCGGATCAGTGGCGCCAGCAGCATCACCTTGCTGCCCTCCGGCAGTGCCAGCACGGCGTCGACCATCTGGCTGACGGTCTGCGCATCGAGCACCGTGTCGTGGTCGGGACAGCGCGGCTCACCGGCGCGGGCGAAGAGCAGACGCAAGTAGTCGTAGATCTCGGTCACGGTGCCGACCGTCGAGCGCGGATTGTGCGAGGTCGACTTCTGTTCGATCGAGATCGCCGGGCTGAGCCCCTCGATGTGGTCGACGTCCGGCTTCTCCATCATCGAGAGGAACTGGCGCGCATAGGCCGAGAGCGACTCGACATAGCGGCGCTGCCCTTCGGCATAGATGGTATCGAAGGCGAGCGACGACTTGCCCGAACCGGAGAGGCCGGTGAGAACGATCAAGCGGTCACGCGGCAGGTCGAGGTCGATGTTCTTCAGGTTGTGGGTGCGCGCCCCACGGATATGGATGGTATCCATCGGTCACCGGTTTCCTGCAAGCCAATCTGCTATGATACGCTGCTTTTCATTTCCGGATAAAGCCTGCCTCGACGATGAAGCCGACCGACTCGCAGGATGCGCTGAGCAGCCAGGAACGGCGCGCCGCCCTCTCCCTCTCTGCCATCTACGCCACGCGCATGCTGGGCCTCTTCATGCTGCTGCCGGTGCTGGTGCTCTATGCCGAGGAGCTGCCCGGCAGCACCCCGCTGCTGATCGGTCTGGCGATCGGCATCTACGGCCTGACCCAGGCGCTGCTGCAGATCCCGTTCGGCATCGCCTCCGACCGCCTCGGGCGCAAGCGGGTGATCGTCTTCGGCCTGCTGCTCTTTGCTGCCGGCAGCGTCGTTGCGGCGATGGCGGAGACGATCACCGGCATCATCCTCGGGCGTGCCCTGCAGGGCTCCGGCGCTGTCGCTGCCGCCGTCATGGCGCTGGCCGCCGACCTGACCCGCGAAGACCAGCGCGCGCGTGCCATGGCCTTCATCGGCGCCAGCATCGGCATGGCCTTCAGCGCCGCGATGGTGCTCGGCCCCCTGCTCGACCGTCTGATCGGCGTGGCCGGGATCTTCTGGTTCACCGCCGTGCTGGCACTGGCGGCGATCGCCGTGGTCCTCTTCTGGACGCCGACCCCGCCGACCGAACGCCGCCACGCCGATGCGGCCCCGGTACCGGGCCGCTTCGGCCTGGTCCTGCGCCACCCGGAGCTGCTGCGCCTGGATGCCGGCATCTTTATCCTGCACATGGTGCTCACCGCCAGCTTCGTCGCCATCCCGCTGCTGCTGCGCGACCACGGCGGCCTGGCCACGGCCCACCACGCCTGGGTCTACCTTGGCGTCATGCTGGCCGCCATGGCCACCATGGTGCCGTTCGTCGTCATCGGCGAGAAACGGCGCCGCCTGAAACCGGTCCTGCTCGGTGCCATCGTCCTGCTCGCTGCTGGCGAGTTGCTGCTCGGGCTGACCCCCGCCTCACTTCCTGTTATCATCCTCTTGCTGTGGCTTTTCTTTGCCGCCTTCAACGTGCTTGAGGCGATCATGCCGTCGCTGGTGGCCAAGATCTCGCCACCGCAGGCCAAGGGCACGGCGATGGGGGTCTATACCAGCGCCCAGTTCTTCGGCGCCTTCATCGGGGGCGCCGGCGGGGGCTGGCTCTATGGCCAGTACGGCGTCAGTGGCGTCTTTCTCTTCTGCGCCCTGATGCTGCTGCTGTGGCTGGCCATTGCCGCGCCCATGGCACGACCGCGCCACCTGAGCCCTTACCCGGTCTCGCTGGACGGTCTCGATGGCGACGGTATCCACTGGCTGCAGGAGCGGATCGAAGGCCACGCCGGCGTCGCCGAGGTGGTGCTCGACCTCGACGAACAGACGCTCTGGCTACGCGTCGACCGGCAGCAGGCCGACACCGACGCGATCCAGCGGCTGGCGCAGCAGGCGCGAGAGCAATCCAAGTAATTGAATCCAGACTTCAGGAGATAACCCAATGGCAGGCGGAATCAACAAGGTCATCCTGATCGGCCGGCTCGGTGCCGACCCCGAGGTACGCTACACCCCGGGCGGCAGCGCCGTGGCCAACGTCAACCTGGCCACCAGCGAGCAGTGGCGCGACAAGCAGAGCGGCGAGCGCCAGGAGCGCACCGAGTGGCACCGGCTGGTCTTCTTCGGCCGCTTGGCCGAGATCGTCGGCGAGTACTGCCGCAAGGGCAGTCAGATCTACGTCGAGGGCCGTCTGCAGACGCGCAAGTGGCAGGGCCAGGACGGCCAGGACCGCTACACTACCGAGATCGTCTGCAACGAGATGCAGATGCTCGACTCCCGCGCCGGTGGCAGCGCCGGTTACGACCAGGAGAGTGGTGGCGGCAGTCGTCCCCAGCAGCCCCCGCGCCAACCACAGGAGCCGCAGCAGCAGACCTCCCGCCCGGCACCGCCGCAGAACGACTTCGACGACGACATCCCCTTCTGAGAGGGCGTCCGACAGGTGACTAGCAAAAAGGCCCGCTCAATGCGGGCCTTTTCGTGTGTGCGGCGTCGCTGGCCGGCGCGTCAGCGCGACTGCATCGCGCGGTATTCGGCCTCGAAGAAGAACTCGGACTCACCGAAGGCCGGCTTGAGCTGGTCGAGCCAGGTCGCCTGCTCGTCGTAACGGGCAAAGAAGGGGCGCTGCACCCAGTCCGGGTTGCGCCCCTGCAGGAAGCGCAGCACGAAGACCTTCTCCCCATGGATCTCGGTCACGCCCTGGATCTCGACCTTGCCGGGCCCGGCACTCATCGACGGGCCACGTGCGGTGCGCGCCAGCCCGGAGACCTGCTGCATCGCGTCACGATAGATCGTCCACGCACGGGCCAACGGCACCTCGAAGTAGTGGCGCGCGCCGGTATCGCGCTCGACGAACATGTAGTAAGGGATCACGCCCAGACGTACCTGCTCACGCCACAACCGCGCCCAGTCGTCGGCGTTGTCGTTGATGTGGCGCAGCAAAGGCCCCTGACTGCGGATCTCGGCACCGGTGGCGCGGATGCGCCGGATCGCCTCATGGGCGATATCGGTCTCCAGCTCGCGCCAGTGGTTGAAGTGGGCCATCACTGTGACATGGCGCCCGGCCGCGACCAGCTTCTCGAACTGGCGCAACAGGGCGTCGGCATCGTCATCGGTCACAAAGCGGTAAGGCCAGAAGGTCAGCGCCTTGGTACCCATGCGCAGCGACTGCACGTGCTCCATCCCGGGCTCGAGCAGCGGCTCGAGATACTCGGCCAGCTTGCGCGTCTTCATCACCATCGGATCCCCCCCGGTGATCAGCAGGTCGCTGACCTCCGGGTGGGCCCGCAGGTAGTCGTGCAGCCGGGCGGCATCGCTGCTGGCGATGCGCAGCGCCTTGTCACCGATGAACTGCGCCCAGCGGAAACAGAAGGTGCAGTAGCTATGGCAGGTCTGGCCGCTGGCAGGAAAGAAGAGCACCGTCTCACGGTACTTGTGCTGCAACCCGGGCAGCGGCTCGCCATCGTGTTCGGGCGTGTTCAGGTCGAGCTGCCCCGCCGGGTGCGGGTTGAGCCCCTCGCGCAGCTCGGCCGCCAAGGCGCGGATCGCCTCGGGTGACGCCCCCTCACGATGAAGCTGCGCCATGCGCGCATAGGTCTCATCGCTGAGCATGCCGCGCTGCGGAAAGACCAGTTGGTAGATCGGGTCGTTCGGGATGTTGTCCCAATCGATCAGCGAGCCGATGACGTAGTCGTTGACGCGAAACGGCAGCACCGAGGCGACCACGCGCATATCGAAACGCTCAGCCTCACTGAGCCCCTGCAATTCGTCGATACGGTCCAGGTGCTGGACCGTATGGACACGGAACGGCCGCTTGGCCAAGGTACCGTCGCCCGCCCCCCGGCGCGGTGATGAAGGGTGGTTGCGTGCCTGCAACATCGTTTTTCCTCCCTGGGGCAACGCTCACGCTGCCCGCGGTCAAGTACGAACGGGTTCTCGGCAGTACTCTGGGTAAAACTGCTGGTAAACCAAGGGATGAGCGACGCACAGCGGCATCGCATCAATAGAAGAGTAGATATAATTGTATCACAAATGGACGACCGACCGGCCGACACCATCACTCCGTCGGCCGCGATCGCCCCTGCACGCCGGACAGCCCGCCCTGCCCCAGCAGGATCTCGAGTCTGGTCTTGAGGCCGACAAAGAGCTGTTGCGGTTAGAGCAATTTCACCAGGGTAGCGATGAAACCGACAGCCACCACGATCATCGCACCTAGCTTGATAACCAGACGGTACTCCAGCTCGCGCAGATCCGGCTTGGTGGCGACCTCGGTCTCCATATGCGCGGTAGAAAAGGCCTCAGCGATCGCCTCGGCCTGCTCTTCCGGAATACCGGATTCACGCAGCCGACGTATGAACTTGTGGGTGTCGAAGGTGATCGTTGCCATAAGATGCTCCCGCTGCCTGTAACTCTAGTCAGGCGCAAGTGTCTCGAGTCTACTCCAAGGCATGACAGTTTACCATCGCCATCTTCTGCCGCGTGGCGGTCAGCTCTACGCGATAACACCAAGAGCGACAGCCGTTGGGACACGCCTGGACCACTGCACCCTCAAACATGGCCCCTTGGAGCCCCACACGCATAAAGGCCAGACTCGTAAAAGTCTGGCCTTTCAGTAATTTGTTGGTCGGGGTGAGAGGATTCGAACCTCCGGCCCCTGCCTCCCGAAGACAGTGCTCTACCAGGCTGAGCTACACCCCGTTG
>SKWO01000048.1 GCA_007128895.1 Gammaproteobacteria bacterium | reverse complement strand
GGATACCGTCGGCGACCCGTTCAAGGATACCTCCGGCCCGTCGATGAACATCCTGGTCAAGCTGCTCGCCATCGTCAGCCTGGTCATCGCCCCGCTGCTGGGCTACTCGCTGATCGGCTGAAACAAAAACGGGGAGGGCGTCAGCACGCCCTCCCCGCGAAGTGAAACCGGCCCTGTCGAGGGTCAGTCGAGATGCAGCGCCGGGTTGGCCGGGCGCGGCGGTACGAGCGGCAGGCCGATGAAGTCGTACCCGGTGGTGGCGTGGCACGCCAGGCAGGCCGAGCGCATGCTGCCGAACGCCGCCTCGAAACGGTCCCAGTCACGCGACGCGGTCGCCTCCTCGATCTCCGGCCAGGCCAGTTCGAGGAACTGGTCGATATCCGCTGCCCGTCCCGGGCGGGTCACCTTGTTGCGATTGAGCACACCCCGCAGCTCCTTGGCCTGATAGGCGGCAAAGTCCCACTGCTCCTGACGCGCAGCCCAGTAGAGGTTGTTGTAGCGCTCCCCGACATGCAGCATCAGATCGGCCGTGTTCGGCATCGCCCGCACCAGCTGATCGATCTTGGTGCTCTCGTCGGCGGTGCGACGCCAGTCATCAGCCGCAGCGACGGTGGTGACCGCCAGCCCGGTGGCCAGCAGCAGCGTGAGGGTGGTCTTCTTGAACATGATTATCTCCCGTAGGTGTCGTGGAGTGGTGGCGTCGACGGTCGTGCCATGAAGGGGCAGCGCCCCATGTGAAAAGGGGCCGACTTCTTGCGGAGTCGGCCCCTGCCATCCATGGCGGCCGTGGCAAGCACGGCCATTCCTTGAGGCTTACAGCTGGTTGCTGTTCTCCGACAGGTAGGCGGCAACGCCTTCCGGGTCGGCCTTCATGCCCTTCTTGCCCTGCTGCCAGTTGGCCGGGCAGACCTCGCCGTGCTCTTCGTGGAAGGCCAGGGCGTCGACCATGCGGATCATCTCGTCGATGTTGCGGCCCAGCGGCAGGTCGTTGACCACCTGGTGGCGCACCACACCGTGGCTGTCGATGAGGAAGGAGCCGCGGAAGGCAACACCGCCCTCGCTCTCGACGTCGTAGTCCTTGCAGATCTGGTGGGTCAGGTCGGCGACCAGGGTGTACTTGACCGGGCCGATACCGCCCTTGTTCACTGGGGTGTTGCGCCAGGCGTTATGGGTGTAGTGCGAGTCGATCGAGACACCGATGACTTCGACATTGCGCTTCTTGAACTCTTCGATGCGGTTGTCGAAGGCGATCAGCTCCGACGGGCAGACGAAGGTGAAGTCAAGCGGGTAGAAGAAGACAACGGCCTTCTTGCCCTTGGTAGCGGCGGCGAAGTGGTATTCGTCGACGATGCTGCCGTCGCCCAGTACGGCCGGTGCGCGAAAGTCAGGTGCGGGCTTGCCTACGAGTACTCCCATGGTGCGTTCTCCTTGCGGGTGGGTGGAAATTTAGAACCATTCTACAAATTGGGTGCGTGGTTGTCAATGGTCGTCAGGCCATCAGATGGGGGCAGGTATGCCCGGCTTCAATGCTCGCTGCGGTAGAGCAGGGCGGCGGCAAACGCGGTCAGGGGGATCGAGAGGATCAGCCCGATGCTGCCGGCTACCTGTGCATGCTCCGGTTTGTCCATTATGTCGGAGAGGATGTGTCCCTGTAGCTGCTGCTGGTCAATCACATCGGCCTGTTTACAATGATAATCATTATTACTAATATATGCATCCATGTATGGACGATTTGATAACCGCAGCGGGGCAGCCGCGGGGGCGCGGAGTGTGCTCGTTTTGGCGGTGGGGGGCAGCCTTGTCATCCACGGCGCGCTGCTGTGGTGGGCCATCGCCCGGACCCCGTCGCAGCCGGAGCTGGAGCCGGTTGCGCTTGAGGTGGCGATGGTCTCGCTCTTCGAGCAGGAGGGACCGCCGACGATCGAGCCGGTCGCAGAGCCTGAACCAGAGCCAGAGCCAGAGCCAGAGCCGGAACCGGAACCGGAACCGGAACCGGAACCGGAGCCGCCGCCGCAGGTCAGGCCGCCACCGCCCCGCCCGGCGGCCCCGGCCGCGCCGGTGGCCGCTGCGCCGGCACTGGGTGAGCCGCAGGAGGCGGTGACCGAGGCGCGCTTTGATGTCGCCTATCTGAACAATCCGCCGCCGCTCTACCCGCGTGCATCGCGGCGGCTGCGGGAAGAGGGCACCGTGCTGCTGCGCGTCCATGTGGATGTGCAGGGGCGGCCCACCACGGTACAGATCGACACCAGCAGCGGCTCGAGCCGGCTCGACGCCGCGGCGCACGATGCCGTGCAGCGCTGGCGCTTTGTCCCGGCGCAGCGCGGCAGTCGCGCCGTCGCTGCCTGGGTGGTGGTGCCGATCGAATTCCGGCTGCAATAGCCGCAACAGCAAAAGAGGACCGAAATCGAGATGGATATTGGCTACGTATTTGCACACGGCGACGCGGTACTGATCGGTGTCTTTCTTACCCTCCTGCTGATGTCGGTGGCGAGCTGGGCGGTGATCTTTATCCGCTCGGCGCGCCACGCGATCGTCACCCGTGCCAATCGGCGCTTTACCGAGGCGTTCTGGAACGCCGCCGACCTGGATGCGGCGCGCCGAGTGGTTCGGCAGATGCCGGAGTCGCCGCTGGCTCGGCTGGCCCACGCCGCCAGTGCTGCACTCGACCACGTGCGTTCACGCCAGCCGGAGCGGCTGGAAGAGGCGGTGACCACCGACGAATTCATGGTGCGCACCCTGCGCAATGCGCTCAATCGAGAGAATGCGCGCAGCCAGGCCGGCATGACGCTGCTCGCCTCGGTCGGCAGCACCGCCCCCTTCGTCGGCCTCTTCGGCACCGTCTGGGGGCTCTACCACGCCCTGATCGAGATCTCCGCCAGCGGCAGCGCCTCGATCGAGATCGTCGCCGGGCCGCTGGGTGAGGCGCTGGTCGCCACCGCTGCCGGGCTGGCCGCAGCGATCCCGGCGGTGCTCGCCTTCAACGCCTTTACCCGGGGCAACCGCGTGCTGGTTGAAAAGATGGACGGCTTCGCCCACGACCTGCACGCCTTCTTCACCACCGGCGCCTGTGTGCTGCCGCCGCAGGGAGGACGTGGCTGATGGCCTTCGGCAGCTTCAACCAGGACGGCGGCGCACCGATGGCGGAGATCAACGTCATACCGCTGGTCGACATCATGCTGGTGCTGTTGGTCATCTTCATCATCACCGCGCCGGTGCTCACCCATGCGGTCAAGGTCGATCTGCCCAAAGCGCAGGGCAGCCCGACCGCCGAGGAGGTCAACGCCGTGACACTGGCCATCGACGCCCAGGGCGCGCTCTACTGGAACGACCAGCCGCTGCCGCCCGAGCTGCTGCCGGAGTGGCTCGAGCGCGAGGTCGTCGCCGACCCCGGCTTCACCCTGCGCCTGCGCGCCGACCGTGAGGCCGCCTACGACCACGTGGCGCGCGCCATGGCCGCCGGGCGACAGGCGGGGGTAGCGCGCATCGGCTTTGTCATGGAGCCGGAGCGCGGAGCTCAGCCATGAAGCGTGACGCCCCAGCGCGGCCGGCTAGCCAGTCAGCAACGCCCGCAGAGGGGCAGCAGGCGGTGGTCCCAAGCCACCGCCTGCTCGGCCCGAGGGGCGCCCTGCGCATCGAGCACAGTGGTGAACTCTACACCCTGCGCCGCACCCGCAACGGCAAGCTGATCCTGACCAAATAGCGATTGCGATAGTTTATCATTTAGATTATAGTAGAGCTTAGCATTAGGAACCATGGCGGTGAGTTGTCCGGGGTGCTGGTGGCCCCGGACTTTTTTCCATCCCCAAGACGTGAATCCAGCCAGCCAGACCGGAATCGGTTAGCCAGCCAACAACGCCAACCCGAACTGTTTGACTGACAGGAGAACCGTAATGCACCACCCGTCAACCTTTCCCCGGCGTGCCGTGGCTCTGGCCATTGCCGCCGCCCTGCTGCCTGCGGCAGTACAGGCCAGTGAAGTGCGCCTGCCACGTATCGATGTGGTAGGCCATGCCGAAGAAGATGTCACGCGCCAGCCGGGCGCGGTCTCTATTGTGACGTCGGAAGAGCTGGAGACACTGCAGCCTCGCTCCACCGATGAAGCCCTGCGTCGCGTGCCCGGTGTCTATGTCAAGGGTGAAGAGGAGAGCGCGGTGGTCACCAATATCGGTGTGCGCGGTCTTCCTGCAGCTGACTACAAGACGCTGGTGTTGGAGGACGGTGTGCCCGTTCAGCCCGGCATCTTTGTCGGCAATAGCCGTTACTACAACCCGCGCGTACAGCGCATGGAGGGGATGGAGGTGCTCAGAGGGGCCTCTTCGCTGCGTTATGGTCCAAACTCGATCGGTGGTGTCATCAATTTCCAGACACGTACCCCGGAGCCGGGCGTTGCGCTCATCGGGCGGGCGGGCAGCTGGAACACTCAGGAGACAGCCGTCGAGCTGGGCGGCCGCTCACCTTCCGGGGATGCCGTGTTCGGTCTCTTTGCCACCCATGCCAACAGTGACGGCTTCATGGACAAGGGCTACGAGATGACGGACGTGATGGTCAAGGCCGGTACCGCGATCGGCGACAATCAGTTTGTCGGCGTCAAGTTTTCATACTACGAGAGTGAGGCCAATATCTCCTATCGGGGGATATTCCCGGATGCCTTCGATGCCTACAAGGGCGGCGCTACGCTGCGCAACCCGGCCCCGGACGACTGGTTCCTGAGTGGCCGCACCGGCTTCGATGTCAACCACGACTGGGACATCAACCCGAACATGCGTCTGTCGACCCTGCTCTACTGGAGCGAGACCTACCGGGACTACTGGCGGTTCAGGTTAGGGAGCCAAGATGGGCACGGTGGTACTGATACAGTGACTGTCAATGGAGTTACCCAGTGGAGCTACAACAATCGGGTAAATGGCAATAACCGTACCTTCAATCGTATTGGTCTTGATTCACGTCTGACCTGGAATCATACGGCATTCGGGATTGCCAACGAGGCTGAGTTTGGTCTGCGCCTGATGCAGGAAGAGATGTCGGACAAAGTTGTTGAGGCAACACGGGCGACCCCGAGAACAGGCACGCTTAGCCGTGACCGAGTCGACTCTGCCGACAATCTGGCGCTCTTTGCCCAAAATCGTTTCGATATCAATGATCAGCTCTCAATGACGGCAGGTTTGCGGATGGAGAGCTACCGACAGAAACGTGACAATCTGCAAAACACGGCGCCTGCAGAGACTTTCTCCGATACCCAGTACATGCCTGGCATAGGTGCGACGTATTGGCTGACACCTTCGGTGCAGCTCTATGGTAGTGTCTATCGCGCCTTCGCGCCGCCGTTGGTCGGCAGCGTGCTCGGCGGAGGCGATCGGCCGACGAACCCGGAAAAATCGGTGAATACAGAGATTGGCATGAGGGGCGCCAGCGGCCTGCTCAATTATGAGGTGACCGCCTTCCAGATGGATTTTTCCAACCATGTGGACCCCGGTATCTCCAATATTCGCAATCCGGATGAAGGCAGTGCGCTGATCCGAGGTCTTGAGGCTGGTTTGGGCTATGCGCTCGGCAACGACTTCCGGCTGGATGGCAATGTGACCTGGATACCGACCGCCAAGTATGGCGAAAACCGGTTTAATACGGGTGGTAATCTGGTGGCCCGCAAGGGCAACCGACTGCCCTATTCGCCGGAGTGGATGGCTAATCTCGCGCTTACCTACAAATCCGGCCCGCTGCAGGCCGCCCTGCTGGCCAACTACACGGGCATGGTCTATGGCAATGGCATGAATATGGAAGGTGCCGATGCTAGAGGCTTCATTCAGACAGGTGTTTGGGGTGGACGTATCCCGGCCTACCACACCTTTGATCTCACCGGGCGATATGCCGTCAATGACCAGTTCAGTCTCTTTGGTGCGATCAAGAACCTGACCGATGAACGCTATATCAGCGGACTACGTCAGGGAATCTATGTGGGGCCTGAGCGTTCCTTCGAGTTGGGACTGCGCTACCAGTTCTGACAACGCAATTGGGTAACCTTCTCGAGCCTTGCGGGTGGCCGGTATGACCGGCCACCCGCTTTTTTATCGGTGCGCGTCGACCAGCGCCGCCAGTGCGGTGATGTGGTCGGGGCGGGCGTTGAGGGCCGGGATGTAGCGGAAGTGCTGGCCGCCTGCGGCGAGGAAGGTCTCGCGCCCCTCTTCGGCGATCTCCTCCAGTGTCTCCAGACAGTCGGCGGCAAAGCCGGGGCAGACGACGTCGAGGGCGGTGATCCCCTGGCTTGGCAGCTCGGCCAGGGTGACGTCGGTGTAGGGCTGCAGCCACGGTTCGCGACCGAAGCGCGACTGGAAGGTGAGGCGCCACTGCCCCTCGTGCAGCCCGAGGCGCTCGGCTACCGCACGGGCGGTGGCGTGGCACTGCTGCGGGTAGGGGTCGCCGGCGTCGGCGTAGCGCTGCGGCAGGCCGTGGAAGGAGAAGAGCAGGTGGGCCGGCGAGGCGTCACCCCGGCGCGCTTCGGCGATGCTGGTGGCGAGGGCGTCGAGGTAGCCCGGGTGGTCGTGGTAGTCGCTGATGAAGTGGAGCGCCGGCACGTGGCGCCAGCGGGTCAGCGCGGCGGCGACGGCGTCGAAGGTGGTGCCGGAGGTGGCGCCGGCGTACTGCGGGTAGAGCGGCAGCACAATGATCTTTTCGCAGCCGCGTGCGCGCAGACGCTCCAGCCCGTGATTGATTGACGGCTCACCGTAGCGCATGGCGATCTCGACCGCGTAGCGCTCGCCGAGCTGTTCGGACAGGGCCGCGGCCTGCGCCCGGGTGGTGGTGATCAGCGGGGCACCGTCATCGCTCCAGACCTCGGCGTAGGCGCGCGCCACCTTGGGTGGGCGCACGCGCAGGATGATGCCGTGAAGCAGCGGCAGCCAGAGCCAGCGCGGCAGCTCGATGACGCGCCGGTCGGAGAGGAATTCGGCCAGGTAACGGCGCACCGCGCCGGGCGTCGGGGCGTCGGGGGAGCCGAGGTTGGTCAGCAGCAGGCCGGTTGGTGCGGGTGTCGTGTCCATCTTTTCATTTTAGCAGAGCCCGGCAGTTTCTTACGCCATTCGCGTGTGCTACTGTCAGAGTTTCATTTTTCTGAATCAGCAAGGGGTGTGCAATGGATATCAAAGAGCTGCTGGCCTTTCGTCAGATGGTGACGCCGATGATCATCCAGATCATCTTCTGGGTCGGTATCGTCTTCATCGTGCTGGCTGCACTGGGGACGATGACGCAGAGCTTTCTGGCCGGCATCGGGGCACTGATCATCGGTCCGCTGATGTGGCGCATCTGGTGCGAGCTGATGATCGTTATCTTCCGCATCAACGACAACCTGGCCGAACTCAACGCGAAGGCCAAGTCGGCGCCGCTGGGCGATGCACGCGATTGAGCGCTGCGTCACGTTCGATGCGCCGATCGAGGCGGTCTATGCGCTGGTCAGTGATGTCGAGGCCTTTGCCGACTACTCGGCGCTGATCGAGTCGATCGAGCCGCTGGGTGAGGGGCGCTGGTGCTGGCGGGTCAAGGCGGCCGGCATGGCGCTGAGCTGGGAGGCTGAGGTGAGCGAGGCCGAGCCGCCCCATCTCTTTGCCTGGCGTTCGGTGACCGGTGTGCAGAACAGCGGTCGCTACGATCTGCAGGCGCTGGTGGACGGGCGCACGCAGGTGACGCTGACCATGCGCTACCACATCCCCGGTCGCTGGCTGGAGAAGGCAGTGGCGCGGGTGGCCGACCCGCTGATCCGCAAGGTCGGCGACGAGGTACTGGCGCGGGTGTGCGAGCGGCTTACCAGCGGTGCAGGATCCAGCGGTTGACCTGGGGCACGCTGAGGTCGTTGGTGCGGGTATCCAGCCGGCCATCACCATCGGTATCGACCAGGTAGTAGGGCGGACCGTTCTCGGGGATGATCTTGACCATGTAGAGCTGGCCGTTGTGGCGGTACTCCTCCACCGTGGTGCGCTCGTGGCGAATGATGGTCACCTCCGGCTCGATCCCCTCGTCGGCCATGCGCGCCCGCTCGGACGGGGTCGGCGCGATCGGAGGGGCGGCGGGACGTTGGCCGCTCTCCGGCAGTGGCGGCGGCCCGGCCTGGGCGTAGACGGTCGGGCTGCCCAGGGCGACGAGCAGGGCGAGGGGGATCAGCAGGCGGCGGGACATGGCAGGGCTCCTTACAGGTCGAGCAGGATCTCGCGCTCTTCGTCCGATGGGGCGACGGCGCGTTTTTCATAGTGGGCGAAGATGGCGTCCAGGACCTCCTGAGCGGAGTCGGCGATGACGAAGAGGTCGAGATCTTCGGCTGAGATCGCCCCTTCGGCCAGCATCGACTCCCGCAACCACTCGATCAGCCCCTGCCAGAAGGAGGAGCTGACCAGGACGATGGGGATGCGCCGGGTCTTGCCGGTCTGTACCAGGGTGAGGATCTCGGCCAGCTCGTCGAGGGTGCCGAAGCCACCGGGCAGCACCACATAGGCGGCGGCGTACTTGACGAACATCACCTTGCGCGCGAAGAAGTGGCGAAAGTGCAGCGCGATGTCCTGGTAGGGGTTGCCCTTCTGCTCATGCGGCAGCTCGATATTGAGGCCGATACTGGGTGAGCGGCCGGCGTAGGCACCCTTGTTGGCGGCCTCCATGATACCGGGGCCGCCCCCGCTGACCACGCTGAAACCGGCGTCGGAGACCAGACGCGCGATCTCTTCCGTCAGTTGATACCAGCGGTGGTCGGGAGCGAAGCGGGCCGAACCGAAGATGCTGACCGCCGGCGGGATGCGCGCCATGGTCTCAAACCCCTCGACGAACTCGGCCATGATCTGGAAGATGCGCCACGACTCCCGACTCAATTGCAGGTCCGAGTCGGTGCCGGCCGGGGTGAAAGGGGAGCGGATGCGGTTGGTCATGGGGCGCCTGTTGCGTGGCAACATCAAATCATCGGTTGCCAAGTATTGTAGACTTGTTTCCCTCTGCATGAAACCGAAACCGGGCATGGACCATGGCTAACGATGACACTCCTCCCACTCTGCTACTGGTCGACGGCTCGGCCTACCTCTACCGCGCCTACCACGCGCTGCCACCACTGAGCGCGCCGGACGGCACGCCGACCGGGGCCGTCTTCGGCATCATCAATATGCTGCGCAAACTGCTCGCCGACGAGGCGCACAAGCACGTCGCGGTGGTCTTCGATGCGCCGGGACCGACCTTTCGCGACGCCCTCTTCGAACAGTACAAGGCGCACCGTCCGCCGATGCCGGAGGAGCTGCGGGTGCAGCAGCAGATCATCCTCGAGCTGGTCGAGCAGCTCGGCCTGCCGCTGCTGCGCATCGACGGCGTCGAGGCCGACGACGTGATCGGTACCCTGGCGCGCCGCGCGCTGGCGGACGGCATGCGCGTGGTCATCGCCACCGGTGACAAGGACATGGCGCAGCTGGTCAATGACCGGCTGGTGCTGGTCGACTCGATGCGCGGCACGCGGCTCGACCCGGCGGGGGTGGCGCAGAAATTCGGTGTGCCGCCGGAGCGCATCATCGACTGGCTGGCGCTGGTCGGCGATAGCTCGGACAACGTCCCCGGCGTGGCCGGTGTGGGCCCGAAGACCGCAGTCAAGTGGCTCGGCGAGTTCGGTTCGCTGGATGCGCTCATCGAACGGGCTGACGAACTCAAGGGCAAGGTGGGGCAGACGCTGCGCGACTCGCTGGAGCAGCTCGAGTTGTCGCGCCGTTTGGTGACCATCGACTGCGACGTCCCCTTGCCGCTGACGCCAGCCGAGTTGGTGGCGCGCCCTCCCGACCACGTCGCGCTGGCCGAGCGCTACCGCCAGCTCGGCTTTCGCTCGCTGGCCGAGGCGGCCGAGCGGGCCGCGCAGGGCGAAGGAGGGGGCGCGGAACCGGGCGAGGCGGACGCGCCGGTGCGTCCACAGGTGGCGACGCTGCTCGACGAGGCGGCGCTGGCCGATTGGCTGGCGCGATTGGCGCAGGCCGACGCCTTCGTCTTTGACCTGGAGACCGACCGGCTCTTTGCCCACGACGCCCACATTGTCGGTGTCGCGCTCGCGGTCGAGCCGGGCGCGGCGGCCTATATCCCGTTTTACCACGGCGACCCGGACGGGCCGCGCTGTCTGGAGGCAGCCGTGGTGCTGGAGCGGCTGCGTCCGCTGCTGGAGGATGCGGAGAAGGCGAAGATCGCGCAGAACCTGAAGTTCGACCTCAGCGTGCTGGCTGCCAACGGCATCACCCTGCGCGGCGGGCGCTACGACACCATGCTCGAGTCGTATGTGCTCGACAGTGTGGCCAGCCGCCACGACATGGACTCGCTGGCACGCAAGTACCTCGGCTATGCGCCGATCCCGTTCGAGGCGGTCGCCGGCAAGGGGGCGAAGCAGCTCACCTTCGACCAGGTGCCGCTGGATCAGGCGGCCGAATACGCCGGTGAGGACGCCGAGGTGACCCTGCGTCTGCACCAGGCCCTGTGGCCGCAGCTGGAGCAGGCGCCGGCGCTGCGTACCCTCTTCGAGACGGTCGAGATGCCTTTGGTGCCGGTGCTCGCACGCATGGAGCGCCACGGCGTGCTGATCGACCCGGCGCTGCTGCAGCGCCAGAGCGGCGAGCTGGCCGAGCGCATCGGCGAGGTCGAACAACGTGCTCATGCGATGGCCGGCGAGCCGTTCAACCTCGCCTCGCCGGCGCAGATCCAGCAGGTGCTCTTCGAGCGGCTCGGGCTGCCGGTCAAGGCCAAGACCCCGAAGGGGCAGCCGTCGACGGCCGAGCCGGTGCTGCAGGAGCTGGCCGAAGAGGGCCACGAACTGCCGGCGCTGCTGCTGCAGCACCGCTCCTTAAGCAAGCTGCGCTCCACCTACACCGATCGCCTGCCGCAGCAGGTCCACCCGGTCAGCGGGCGGGTGCACACCTCCTACCATCAGGCGGTCACCGCCACCGGCCGGCTCTCCTCCTCCGACCCCAACCTGCAGAACATCCCGATCCGCACGCCGGAGGGGCGGCGCATCCGGCAGGCCTTCATCGCCCCACCCGACTGGTCGCTGCTCGCCGCCGACTACTCCCAGATCGAGCTGCGCATCATGGCCCACCTCTCCGGTGATCCCGGGCTGCTGGCCGCCTTCGCCGAAGAGCGCGACATCCACACCGCCACCGCCGCCGAGGTCTTCGGCGTCGCGCTGGATCAGGTCAGCGGCGAGCAGCGGCGCAGCGCCAAGGCGATCAACTTCGGCCTGATCTACGGTATGTCGGCCTTTGGCCTGGCCCGCCAGCTCGGCATCGGGCGCGAGGCGGCGCAGGGCTATATCGACCGCTACTTTGCCCGCTACCCCGGCGTGCGCGACTACATGGAGCGGACTCGAGAGCAGGCGCGCGAGCAGGGCTACGTCGAGACCGTCTTCGGTCGTCGCCTCTACCTGCCCGAGATCAACAGCCGCAACGGCCAGCGCCGGCAGTATGCCGAACGCACCGCCATCAACGCGCCGATGCAGGGCACCGCCGCCGACATCATCAAGCGGGCGATGATCAGCGTCGACGCCTGGCTGCAGGCCGGCGACGTCCCGGCGCGCATGGTGATGCAGGTACACGATGAACTGGTCTTCGAGGTCGCCGACGACGCCATCGAGTACGTGCGCGCGGCGGTGGTCGAACGCATGGAGGGCGCCGCCCGGCTGGCCGTGCCGCTACGCGTCGAGAGCGGCGTCGGCAAGCACTGGGATGCCGCCCACTGAGCTGACTCTTCAGCTGTCGAGGGATTCTTCCAGAGTGGTCGCGAAGTCCTGGCCGCCGTAGAACAGGCCGATGATCGAGACCCACTCGCCTTCGATGGCGAAGGCGATCACGACTCGTCCCTTGTAATTCGTCAGCCGTAGTCCAGGGCGCAGATCGTCGCGTGGGGTGCCGCGTTGTGGAAAGTGGGCCAGCCCTTCACAGCAGTCGATGATCGCCTCAGTGTAGCGTGCGGCTATTGCTGGGGATGCCTGTTCGGCGATGTAGCGGTAGAGCGCGACCAGTTGCTCTTCGGCCTCTGGTGAAAAGCGTACTTGATACATCATCAAGCGTGGGACTGCTCTTCCGCCAGCCGGCTGCGTATCTGGCTGGCCGTGACGGCCCGCTCGGGGTTTGCTTTCAGCGCATCGTAGGCGGGACCGACTTCTGCAACGAGCCACTGCTCGATAGCGCGATCGCGTGCCATCAGAGTCCGCAGTCCATCCCGTATCACCTCGCTCTCGCTGGAGTACTCGCCTGACTGGACTCTGGCCTTGATCTGCTCAGCCATTTCGATCGGCAGGGTGATGCTCATTTGGCGGGTCGTGCGCACAGTGGTCTCTTTATATGAGGTTGGGTAGGATTTAATCATACTGCGATGGGTTGTGAGCGTCCAGTGCGGCAATGCGTTGCCAGCCAAACGCAGACGGGGCGCCTTTGGGCGCCCCGTCTCAGGTTTGCTCGTGGTGGCGAGGCTTACGGCTGTACGCCGGCCTCGTTGAGCATGTAGACGACGGCGTTGTAGAGGTCGCCATCGGAGAGGCTCGGGTTGCCGCCGCGTGGTGGCATGCTGCCGAGGCCGTTGATGGTGTTGGCCATCAGCCCGTCGAGGCCGTTGCCCAGGCGGTCTGCCCACTCGCCGGCGACCAGCTTGGGCGCGTTCAGCACACCGGCGGTGTGGCAGGCGAAGCAGACGCGGTCATAGGTCTCCCGGCCGGGGCGGGCACCGCTCTGCTCGGCCAGTGCGCCTTCGGCTGTGGGGGCAGCGGCCGGGGCTTCCGGGGTCTCTTCGGCGGCAGCCGACTCGGTCTCGGTGGCCGCTTCTGCTGCGGCCGGTGCCTCGGCTGGACTCGTCTCGGCGACCGGCTCGTCTTCTGCGGGGGCGGTCGGTGCAGCCGGTGCAGGCGCGGAGGCGACGCCGACGCTGCGGCCACTGCCGGGCAGGGTCAGCTGAGCAATGAGATTCTGCTTGCCGGCTTCGCTGAGATCGGGCGTTGGCTTGCCGATGCCGGAGAAGAGCATATGCAGGATGAACAGGGCGACGACCGCCGCTGCGCCCAGAACGACGATCCACTTGATCAGTTGCAGGGTACCGCTCTCTTGCTGGGACATCACAGAGACCTCGTGATTTAGGGGAGTAAGTGGCGCGATTGTACACGATCGCGGTGCCGTCGTTGAAGCCCCTTTGGGGGCGCCCCTCCGCCGATGGGGTGATGGCATTGCGGCGCGCCATCGGATATACTGATCGGCTAGATGCGCCCGTAGCTCAGATGGATAGAGTGCAGCCCTCCGAAGGCTGAGGTCACAGGTTCGACTCCTGTCGGGCGCGCCATCTTGTTTGTGTTCCCTTCCTTGTCGTGAAAGGCACCGTGCTGTCATGGTCGGTGTGGCTGCACGTCGTCTCGCTGAAATGGGCCATCGGCTTTCGAAAACAGTTAGCCGGAAAAGTTCAGATGGCTTGGCAAAATGGCCGCTAAGCCTACGTCCTGCAAGGTGGAATGCGGCTTATCCCCACCGTCTGTGGATAACCTTGTGGATAGCTGTGTGGACAGTGCGCTAAGTGGGTGAAGTCAGGTGACCTTGGTTGGGTTGGTTAAAAAATAATCAATCCATATTTTTCCATAAATAACAATGATCTAATCTTGTTGTGCGGGCGTTCGGCGAAGGGTGGGGTGTGGCATCGGCGGTGTTGTCTCATCCGTGTGCATAACCTGCGTGTTCGGCCGCTTGTCAAGTGCAGATCGTCTCATCGCACTGTTGTGATGCTCTCAACCACGGATCGGTTGTCATGAAGATGACGCGCTGTGGCAATAGCGACACTCGGGGCCGTGAGGCGCAGGCAAATGGTTCGGCGCATCCCTTGGGTAATGGCACCTGTGGTCATGTGGTGCAGGACTTGCATTCGGCATCCTGATTCAAGGGGAGCAGGCATGAGCATACAGACGGAGCAGTTCATTCGGTACATGCCCTTTGTTGCGCGCTGTGAGCTGGAGTTGCGTGAGCTTGGGCTGTGGTGGCAGCGGGTGACCCTGGTGGGCAAGATCAACAGTCTGGATGTGGCGGCCACGCTGCTGGACGAGATGGCCTCGACCAAGCGCCGTTTCGAGGAGCTGCAGCAGCAGCTGGTGGTCAATCTGGCGCAGGAGAAGCTGAACAAGCTCGATCTGGAGCTCGGCGCGCGTGCCCAAGTGGCAATCGATATCCTGATCCGCAACCTCTTCGAACGCACGGCCGATGTCGGCTTTCTCGCCACCGACGACGACATCCGTGCCTTTCTGCGTCAGCCGGAGCCGGCATCGGATGCCTTGGCAGAGATCGTCGAGCGGCTCCGCGAGTACACCGCCAAGTACAGCGTCTACGACGAGGTGATCATCCTCGACCCGGACGGTCGCGTTTGCGCCCACCTGGACCAGAACAACCCGCTGCCGCCGCGCTCGCGCGACCGACTGATCGGTGAGACGCTGGCGACGGCGGAGCCCTATGTCGAGACCTTTCGCCCGAGCGATCTGCAACCGGGACGGCGGGCCGCGCACATCTTCTCGGCGCGGATCACCGAGTCGGATGATCCGCGCTCGCGGGTGCTGGGCATCCTCTGCCTCTGCTTTCGCTTCGACCATGAGATGCAGAGTATCTTCGCGCAGCTGGTGCAGCAGGACGAGCTGCTGGCGATACTGGATGAGAAGGGGCGGGTCATCGCCAGCAGCAACGAGGGGGCGCTGCCTTTTGGTTGCCATCTCTCGGTAGGCGCGGCTGGCGCGCTGTACCCGGTCAGCCATGAGGGGGTTCGCTACCTGGCGCGCACGGCGCCAACCAATGGCTATCAGGGCTATTTTGGATTGCCGTGGCGTGGCCATGTGATGCAGTCGACGGCCAGCGCCTTTGACGAAGAGGGCGCCTCCCAGTCCGCACCGGCCGTCAGTGTGTCCGGCCAGTTGAATGCCGGCGAGCTCTATCAGATCAGCCGGACCGCGGCGCGGGTGACGGACGACCTGACCCTGGCGGTACTCAATGGTCAGATCATTGCCGCCAAGCGGGATGCTAAGGAGTTCATGCCGGTGCTCAACGAGATTCGCGGCATCGGCCAGCAGACGCGCGAGGTCTTCGACCGCTCGATTGCCAGCCTGCACCGCACGGTGCGGGATTCGCTGCTCTCTGATGCACAGTTTCAGGCCTTTCTCGCCGTCGATATCATGGATCGCAACCTCTATGAGCGAGCCAATGACGTGCGCTGGTGGGCGCTGACCAGCCGTTTCCGCGAGCTCATGAGCGAGCCGGGGGCGGTCACCGGTGCGCGGCGCACCACGCTGGAGGCGATCCTGGCCTATATCAACGGGCTCTATACCGTCTATACCAACCTCTTCCTGTTCGATCGGAGTGGACAGATCGTGGCCGTCTCCAATCCGGAGGAGGCCGGTCTGGTGGGCACGGCGCTACCCGAGGCGATGCCCTTGCATGCGGCGCTTGAAGTGGACCACTCACAGCGCTATGTCGTCTCGGCCTTCGAGCCGTCGCCGCTCTACGGTGGGCGCCATACCTATGTCTACATGACGTCGATCCGCGCGCCGGACAGTGATCGGGTGGTCGGTGGCATCGGTATCGTCTTCGATTCCGAGCCGCAGTTTCGCTCGATGCTGGAGGACGCCCTGCCGCGCGATGCGGCCGGCGCCATTGCCGCCGGCGCCTTCGGTCTCTTTGTCGAGCGGGACGGGCGGATTGTCTCATCGACCCGGGACGACCTGCTGCCGGGTGAGCGGCTGGAGGTCGAGCCGGCCCTGCTGCGGTTGGCCAATGGCGAGCGCACGGCGCGCATGACCACCTGGCAGGACGACGACTATGTGGTTGGCGCCGCGATGTCGCACGGCTACCGCGAGTACAAGACGACCGGTGACTACGACAACGATATTGTGGCGCTGATCTTCATTCCGGTGTAAGCGGCAGGCGCAGGGTAAACTCGGCGCCATCGTCGCGGTTGCAGGCGCAGATCGAGCCGCCCATCTTCTCCATCAGCAGTTGGGCGATGTAGAGGCCGATACCGGTTCCCTCCTGGTGCGTGGTCTGATAGGGCTGGAAGAGGCGGCTCTCGAAGCCGTCGGCGATGCCGCCGCCATTGTCATGCACGCGCAGGACGGCAAAGCCGTCAGCCTGGCCTATCTGCAGGGTGATCTGCCCGCGCCGACCCGGCTGACGCAGGATGGCGTCCCGGGCGTTGGAGAGGAGGTTGATCAATACCTGCTCGAACTCGTTGCGCAGGCCGATCACCTGCAGGGGCCTGCCGTTTTCGATATCAAGGTTGATGCCGTGGTTGCAGTATTGGCGTCCCACCAGGTGGATCACCTCCTCCACGGCCTGCTGTAACTGGAACGGGCCGACCTGCTGCTGTGGCTTGAGGAAGCGACGGAAGACCTCGATCGTCTCGCCGAGGAACTCGGCCTGGCGGTGGATGCGGGCGATCGAGCCATCCAGCGTGGCGCGATCGAGTTCGTGGTAGTCGTAGGCGTCGCGCAGCCCCTGGATCTCGAGCAGGATCGCGTTGATCGGCTGTTTCCACTGGTGCGAGATGGCGCCGATCATCTCGCCGAGTACCGCCTGACGCTCCTGCAGGGCGAGCATGCGGTCCTTGCTTTCACCGAGCAGCTCCAGCTCATGCAGGCGGTGATCCATCTCGTCCAGCCGTTCGTAGTAGAGGTCGAGCACGCCGCGCAGGTTGGCATTGAAGAGGGCGTGCAGGGCGTCACTGGTCGCACGCAGCGCCGCGGCGCTGTCGTGGGCGTGGCAGTGGGTAAAAACGGCGTCACCGACCGCGCGACGCAGCCCCATGCAGAGGATGAAGAGATCGCCCACCGAGATGCGCCGGTCGGCGAGAAAGTCGATGAATCGGCGCAAGGCTGGGCAGTCGCCGACCTTTTCCTGCCCGCGCACGACATCGATGAAGTACTGCAGGATGGCGCTGCCGAAGTCGGCACCAAAGGCCGCTGGCTCGATCTTCAGGCGGGCCAGGATCTGGCGGGGCTCCTCGGCGGCGGTCCATGCGGCGATGATCGCGCTGCCCTCACGCTCCAGGACGGTGGCGACCAGTGCTAGTGGCTCCAGTTTCTCTTCCATGATACCCCCTGCGTACCCTCTTGCCCTGCTCCGAGTATAGCAGGGGGGAGCAGAGAGGCGGGTCAGCCGTAGTAATCGGGCTCGTTACCGGCGATCCACTTGATGTTGCAGCCGATGCTCGGCTTCTGGTCGTCGCTGATCGGGCGGCCGGCGAGCAGGGCGTCGCAGGCGGCGCGCAGATCCTCGCCGGTGACCGGCGCGTCGCTGCCGGGGCGGCAGCTGTCGAACTGGCCGCGGTAGACCAGTTGGCGTTCGGCGTCGAAGAGGAAGAAGTCGGGGGTGCAGGCGGCACGATACGCCTTGGCCACGGATTGGTCTTCATCCAGCAGGTAGGGGAAGGTGTAGCCGAAGCGGCGCGCCTCGTCCTTCATCTTGTCCGGACCGTCCTCGGGAAAGTGGGCGATGTCGTTGGAGTTGACCGCGATCACCGCGATTCCCTGAGGGATGTATTCGCGAGCAAAGCGGGCAAACTCGTGGCGGATCAGCTGGACGAAGGGACAGTGGTTGCAGATGAAGGCAATGACGTAGCCCTTGGCATCCGGAAAGTCGTCGAGCGAGACCGACTGGCCACTGACCGGGTCAGGCAGGCGAAAGGCGGGGGCAGGGGTGCCGAGTTCGAGCATCGTGGAAGGCGTGCGTGCCATGGGCAGGCTCCTGTGGCGTTGCTGGTTGTGCGGGGAAAGGTGGTCGGGGCAGCCGGATTCGAACCGACGACTTCCTGCTCCCAAAGCAGGCGCTCTACCAGGCTGAGCTACGCCCCGAGGGTGGGCCATTATACCGGCTTGCCGCCCTCTTGTGCGCTTTTCTTGATCTGCGCCGGCAGCTGGACGGTGAAGGTGGTGCCCTGTCCCGGGGCCGAGCTGACTTCGATCTGGCCGCCGAGCATTTCGCAGAAGCGTCGGGTGAGCACCAGGCCGAGGCCGGTGCCGCCGTACTTGCGCGTGGTCGAGCTGTCGGCCTGGGTGAAGGGGCGGAAGAGGCGGCCCAGCACCTCGCGGCTCATGCCGATGCCTGTGTCGATGATCCGGAAGGTAATCCAGTCGTTGCCTTGGCTGCACGTGCGTTCGATACGCAGGTGGACGTGGCCGTTTTCGGTAAATTTGGTGGCATTGCCGAGCAGGTTGAGCAGGATCTGGCGCACCTTGAGCAGATCCGAGTGCATCTGGCCGACGTCGTCGCCCAGCTCGAGGGTGAAGCGGTTGCCATGCTTGGCCACCAGCGGGCGAATGGTGGCGCCGATCTCGTCGGCCAGCTCGGTCAGGTCGAACGACTCCAGGTAGAGATCCATGCGGCCGGCCTCGATCTTGGAGAGGTCGAGCACGTCGTCGATCAGGCGCAGCAGGTGGCGCCCGGCGCGCTGGATACGTTGTAGATCCTCGACATCCTGGGCCTCATCGGCGGCTTCCAGCAGCAGTTCGCTGTAGCCGATGATCGCATTGAGCGGGGTGCGCAGCTCATGGCTCATGTTGGCCAGGAAGGCGCTCTTGGCCTGGTTCGCGGCATCGGCGGCCTCCTTGGCGGCCACCAGCTGGTTTTCGGCCTCCTTGCGTGCGGTGACGTCGAAGATGACGCCATCAAGCCAGCGCTCCCCCTTTTCATCCGTACCACCCTGACCCCGTTCATGGACCCAGTGGATGGTGCTGTCCAGGGCGAGGACCCGGTACTCCAGCTCATAGGGCCGTTCGTCGGCGATGGCGTGCTCGACCTCCGCAGTAATGCGGGGCAGATCATCAGGGTGGACAATATCGGCCAGTGTGCGACGGCCACGGATGAAATCATCGACGCTGAAGCCGGTGATCTCGCTGATCGCCTCACTGATGTAGTTGACCTGCCAGCCGTGGTCGGGGTGGCAGCGGTAGACCGCGCCATGGAGGTGGCTGACGATGGTGCGAAAGCGCGCCTCACTGGCGCTCAGCGCCTGCTCCATCTCGCGCCGTCGGGTGTGGTCGGAGCCGATGCTGAGCAGCTCGGCCACCCGCCCCTCGGCGTCGAAGACCGGTCGATTGGTCCAGGCGATCCAGCGGCGGTGGCCGTCGCGGGTGACGTTCTCGTTCTCGTTGTGGATGTAGCGGTGCGGCTGCTCGGCAATCGCCGCCATCAGCGCGGCCAGATCCCGTCCGCTGGTCTCGGTGGCCGGGACGATGGTCCCGATCACCGAGCGGCCGATCAGCTCGTCGGCGCGGTAGCCGAAGAGGCGGCAGCCGAAGTCGTTGATGAAGAGGATCTTGCCATCGGCCTGCCAGCGCAGCACGATGCTGTTGACGTTGTTGATCAGGTCGCGGTAGTCACTCTCGGAGCGGCGCAGGCGCAGCGCCTGTTCGGCCATCTTCCAGGCCAGCAAGGCGGCCAGGCCGGCCAGCAGCAGGGCGAGACTGCCTCGCCAAGGCAGCAGGGGCGCGGGTCGCGTCCAGCCGTGGACCGGGCGCGCGGCGATCTGCCACTCACCGCCGAAGAAGTGGACACCTTGTCGCAGGCTGTCGTCCTGCTCGAACAGCTCGGGATTGCCGAAGAAGGGGGCGCCATCGGCGCCGAGTCCGTCGCGTCCGCGCAGGGCGATCTCCAGGCCACGCGTCACCGGCTCCAGACCGACCAGTCGGTAGAACGGCTCCATCTCCATAGGGATGCTGGTCAGCCCCCAGTAGTCGCGGCGCCCATCGATATCGGTGAGGTAGATGGGCAGGCGCAGGATCAGCGCCTCGCCGCCCTGGGCCAGCTCGACCGGGCCGGCGACCACCGCCGAGCCGGTGCGGAGCATGCGCCGGGTGGCGGCACCCTGGGTCGGGTGGTTGTACAGATCGAGACCGAGTGCCGCTTCGTTGCCCTCGAGGGGGTAGACAAAGCGGATGATGTTGTCCCGGGCCAGCGAGATGACGCGCAGCTCCGGACGCTGCTGCAGGATGCCGGCGGCGAACTGGTTGTACTCCTCGGTTGTGATCTCCGGGTGCAGCGAGACCAGATTGGCCAGGCCGCTGGAGAGGAACATCAGGGCGTTCATCTCGCCCTCGATGCGGGTACGGATGGTGGCCAGCTGGCTGTGTTTCTCTGCGCGCAGCTGCTCCATCGCCTGCTGTTGCAGCGTGCGCTCGACGACCCAGGTCACGGAAAAGACCGCGGTGGCGGCGAGCAGCGCGGCCAGTCCGGTGAGCAGCGGGCGAGGGTAGCGGCCCAGACGGTGCAGCCGGGCCTGCGGCTCAGCCATGGCCATCGACCTCCACGCGGTTGCGGCCACCCCCCTTGGCCCGGTAGAGCGCCGCGTCGGCGCGCGCGAAGACGCTCTCCGGGGTGTCTTCGCCGGTAAAGGAGGCGAGTCCACCCGATGCGGTGATCGGTACCCGCTTGCCCTTGTAGTGGAACTTGCACGCCTCGACCGCCGCGCGCAGCTTCTCGGCGGCGCTGCGCGCCTCGGCCAGGTCGGTCTCCGGCATCAGGATAACGAACTCCTCACCGCCGTAGCGGGCCAGGAAGTCGGTGTCGCGTACCAGCTCGCGAAAGGTGCGGGCGATGATCTTGAGGACATTGTCGCCGGCCAGATGGCCGTAGGTATCATTGATCTGCTTGAAGCGGTCGATATCCCAGACCAGCACCGAGAGCGGGGTGCCGTAACGGCGAAAGCGCGCCGCCTCTTGCCCGACCCGCTCATTCCAGGCCAGCCGATTGGGGATGCCGGTGAGGGGGTCGATCAGTGCCCGCTGACTCTCCTGACGCACCCGATCCCGCAGACTGTCGGTCTCCTGCTCCATCGTTTTTAGCCGCTGGGCCAGCGCTTCGGCGCGCTGGCGCTCCTGTTCGGCACGCTGGCGCTCGTTGGCGACGTGCTCGGTCACGTGCTCGGTGATCGTGCTCAGGCGCTGCTCGATCATCGCGCGCAGGGTGATCAGGTCGGCGGCGCCTGCCGCCGAGCTGCGGATGCCACTGACCTCGGCCTGAACCGCTCGGTCGAGGTCAGCACCGGCCTCGATAGCAGCTTCGTGCTGATCGAGGCTGGCCGCGACCAGGCGGTCAAGCTCCTGCAGCCGTTGAGTGATCTGGCGCAGGAACTGCTCCAGCTCGCGCCGCTCTTGTTGTACCACCTGACGCATGCCGGCGATCAGGTCGGCGATACCGGCGACGATCGCCGGCATGCCACGGCTATCGACGCCGCCGAGCAGGCGCTCCTTGAGCTGATGGGCCGAGGCAACACACTCGCTGGAGACCGGCAGCCGCTCCAGCAGCTCGATGAGCATCTCGCGGGTGGCCTGAGAGACCAGCGCGTCGAGTGCAGCGCGGTCGTCATCGGCGGGCGGTGCGTCCGATGCCGCCTCGGCCGGCGGTGCCGGGGCGGTTTCGTCGCCAGCCTCGCTCGCCGGTTCGCCCTGCTCGAGGCGGCGCAGGTCGTCGCTGACCGCGTCGATCAGTGGCTGCAGGGAGAGGCTGTCGGCCTCGTTGCGGATCGCCGCGCGCAGTGCGTGCAGATGGCCGTTTAGCACGCGGTCGTCGATGTCGGCGCCGAGCAGGGTCAGCCGCGATACGGCTTGGCGCAGAAAGCGCTCGATCTCCTGCCAGCGCTGCTCCTGCTGCTCGAGCCGCTCAATCTGTGTGTAGTAGCGTTGCTTCCAGTCGTTATCCGGATCCATGCCCTCTCTCCCCCTCGCTCCCCCATGGTCTGCCCGGCACGGACGGGGTGACGACCATGCCGTCAGGCAGGCCGATCTCCATCGCAATGGGCAGATGGTCTGACCAAGCATCCTGCAGCACTTGGGCCGAGACGACCCGCAATGATGGCGTGATCAGGATGTGGTCGATATGCTTGTCCGGTTTCCAGCTCGGAAAGGTGTGCAGCACCGACTCCGGCTCACACAGGTCGGTGGTGCGAAACAGGCGCGCCATCTCACGGCTGTGCGGCTGGCAGTTGAAGTCGCCCATCAGGACCACATGGCGGTGCTCGCGGATCAGGTCGGCGAGGAAGTCGAGTTGCGACTGGCGCGCGCGCGGGCTCAGGGCGAGGTGGAGCAGAAAGACGGCCAGCGGGTTGTCCGGGTCGCCGTAGCGGGCGACGATGGCGCCCCGCCCCGGGATCAGACCGGGCAGACGGTACTCCTGCACATCATGCGGCACGGCACGACTGAGCAAGCCATGGCTGTTTTGGGCGATGTTGCCGATGCGCCGGTTGACCTGGTGGTGCCAGAAGGGGAAGCCGGCGCGGGTGGCCAGGTAGTCGGTCAGGTTGAGAAAGCCGCTGCGCAGGCTGCCGGCATCGAGCTCCTGCACGCCGACGATGTCGTACTGGCTGATCGTTTCGGCAATGCGGTCGAGGTTCGTCAGCCGCTGCGGGTGGGGCAGCAAGTGCTTCCAGCTGCGCGTGATGTAGTGATGCGGGCGGCTGGTGGAGATGCCGACCTGGACGTTGTAGCTGAGCAGACGCAGGGTGGCACAGGAGGCCGCGCCAGACGAGACCGTGCGAGCCTCATCGGTCGCAGGGTCTTCGATCGTTGCGCTGCTGTTCACAAGGGGCAGACCATCTCACCAAGTTGAGCCGTGAGTTTGAGATTTTCCGCATAATCGACCGGGCAGTCAATCACACTGACGGTGTCGTCGGCGAGCGCCCGGCGCAGGGTCGGCAACAGCTCGTCGGCATCCGTGATGCGATAGCCGCGCGCACCGAACGACTCGGCATAGGCGACGAAGTCGGGGTTGGAAAAGTGGACGTAACCGCTGCGGCCGTAGCGGTTCATCTGCTTCCATTCGATCAGGCCGTAGCCGTTGTCGTTCCAGATCAGCACCACGATCGGCACCTTCAGGCGCAGCGCCGTCTCCAGCTCCTGCGAGTTCATCATGAAGCCGCCGTCGCCGGTGACCGCCACCACCTTGCGCTCAGGATGGGCCAGCTTGGCCGCGATCGCTCCGGGCACGGCGATGCCCATGCTGGCAAAGCCGTTGGAGATGATGCAGGTATTGGGCAACTCGCAGCGGAACATGCGCGCCATCCACATCTTGTGGGCGCCGACGTCGCAGATGACGATGTCTTCCAGCGCCATCGCCGTGCGCAGCTCCCAGATCACCCGCTGCGGTTTGAGCGGCACCGAGTCGTCGTCGCAGTGCAGGTTCATGTCGCGGATCAGCGCATCGCGCAGGCCGCTGGTGTAGTGACCCTGGTGGGGGGTGGCCAGGGCGCCGATGCGGATCAGACTGTGCTTGATGTCGCCAACCACACCGACGGCGACGGTGTAGTAGGCATCGACTTCGGCCGGCGAGGTATCGATGTGGATAATGGTGCGGTCGCGGGTCGGGTGCCACAGATAGGGGTGGTATTCGACCAGATCGTAGCCGACACAGATGATCACATCGGCCTGATCGAAGCCGCAGCTGACGTGGTCTTTCGACTGCAGGCCGGCGCTGCCGAGCGCCAGCGGGTGGCGGAACGGGATCACCCCCTTGGCCATGAAGGTGTTCGCCACCGGGATGTTGAGCCGCTCGGCAAAGTCGGTCAACTGCTTCCAGGCACCGCCGCGAACCACCCCGTTGCCGGCCAGGATGATCGGATAGCGCGCCTGCGAGATCAGCTCCGCTGCGTGGTTGACGCGCTCCTCGGGCGGCTCCGGCAGGGTCGGGTGGCGTACCGGCAGCGGCAGGTCACCCACCTCCATGGCGGCTACGTTCTCGGGAAATTCGATGAAACTGGCGCCGCTCTTCTCGGTCTGAGCCAGCTTGAACGCCTTGCGCACCACCTCGGGGATGATATTCGGGGTCAGCAGGCGTGAGCTGTATTTGGTGATGGGGCGAAAGATCTCTTCCAGGTCGAGGACTTGGTGCGACTCCTTGTGCAGACGCGAGGTGCTCGCCTGGCCGGCGATTGCCACCAGCGGGGCGTGGTCCATGTTGGCATCGGCCACCCCGGTGATCAGGTTGGTGGCCCCTGGCCCGAGGGTGGCGAGGCAGACGCCGGCCTTGCCGGTCAGGCGGCCGTAGACATCGGCCATGAAGGCGGCACCCTGTTCATGGCGGCAGGTAATGAAACGCATCTCGGTGTCGAGCATCGCGTCGAGGAGATCCATGTTCTCCTCACCGGGCAGGCCGAAGATGTACTCGACCCCCTCGTTCTCGAGGCAGTGAATGAAGAGTTCGGCGGCCTTCATCACTCGGCCTGGGCCGCGCGCTCCTGGCGGGCCTGTTCGATCATGTGGTCGAGGACTTCGGTCAGGCGATTCACCCCACCAGCGCTCGAGCCACTGGCTCGGAAGCGGCCATCGACGATCACCGTGGGAACACCATCGACCCCATAGCGGTTGACCTGCCCCTCAGCGCGGCGGGTGCGTGTGGTGACGGCAAAGGAGTTGAAGGCGGCGCGGAAGGCGTCGCGCTCGACCCCGAGTTCCTCAAAGAGGCGCTCGATTGCCCCTTCGGTATTCAGGTTGCGCCGCTCTCGGTGGATGGCATCGAACATGGCCGGGTGAAACCGGTCGACGATGCCAAGCGCCTCGGCGGTGTAGTGGGCTCGGGCGTGCAGTCGCCAGGTCTCGTTGAAGACCGCCGGCAGACGAATGACCTCGACATCCTCCGGCTTGTTCGCCAGCCAGCGGTCGAAGAAGGGCTTGAAGGCATCGCATGCCGGGCAGCCGTACCAGAAGACATCGACCACCTCGATGCGGTCATTGGCGACCGCGGTGGGTTGCGGTTCGGCCAGCCGGAAGAAGTCGATCCCCTCGTCGATAGCGAGGACAGTGGTGCTGAAGGCGAGCAGCAGCAGAGCAACAAGAGGGCGCATGGAGGCTCCTTACAGGGTGCCGTAGGAGTGCAGGCCGGAGAGGAACATGTTGACTCCGACGAAGGTGAAGAGGGTAATGAAGAAGCCGGCGATGGCCCACCACGCCAGGATCGGGCCGCGCAGCCCCTTGGTCAGGCGCACATGCAGCCAGGCGGCGTAGCAGAGCCAGGTGATCAGCGACCAGGTCTCCTTCGGGTCCCAGCTCCAGTAGCCGCCCCACGCCTCGGCGGCCCACATGGCGCCGAGCACGGTGGCGATGGTGAAGAAGAGGAAGCCCAGCGCGATCGCCTTGTACATGATGTCGTCGAGCACCTCGAGCGAGGGCAGACGCAGCTCGACCGGGGCGCCGTCGGCCTTGCGCTCGATGCGGTCGCGCACCAGCCAGGCGACCGCGAGCATGGCCGCGATCGACCAGGCGCCGTAGGCGACGAAGTTGGTCGGTACGTGGACCTTCATCCACCAGCTCTGCAGCGCCGGTACCAGCGGCTGGATCTCATGGCCCTGGCGACCGAAGGTGTACCAGAGCAGGAAGATCACTGCCGCCGTGATCACGGTCAGGACAAAGCCGCCCATGGCCCGGCTGCGGTAGCGCTGCTCGTAGTAGAGGTAGAGCAGGGCGGTGATCACGGCGAACTGGATGAAGACCTCATAGAGGTTGCTGATCGGGATGTAGCCGATCTCCGGTCCAAGCAGGTAGGACTCGCGCCAGCGCACGCCCAGGCCGACCGTGCCCATCACCGAACCGGCCCAGGTGGTGGCCGTGCCGACTTGGGCGGCGAAGGGGGAGCGCGCAATCAGGCCGGCCCAGTAGGCGAGGGTGGCGAGCACATAGAGCGTGCACATCCACAGGATCGCTGACTGGCTGGCGAGCAGGTAGTTGAGGAAGAAGTTGGTCTGGCCGCGGGCCAGGTCACCGTCGTAGAGCGCGATCCCGGCCAGAGTGAGCGCTGTGACGACGATCATGAAGAGCCGAAACGGCTTCCAGTACCAGCCCAGCACGATCAGGCCGACAGCCGTGCCGAAGAGGATCGACAGCTCGTAGATGTCCATCAGGCTGGAGAAGTAGAAGTAGGTGATGAAGGCGCCGACCATCAGGGCGGCGGCCCAGCCCCAGTCAAACGGCGTCAGCTTGCGATAGAAGGGACGGTAGTCGTCGTCCAGAGGGGGCATTTCGGCCTCGCTTCCTGCGCTCATTGTCATACCTCCGTGGTCAACTACTTGGATTTAGTATTTCACACCCGCTCAGGGGCGGCAACTCGGCGTTGCAACAGCCCCGCGATGCGGTTGAACTCCTTCTCGAACTCGTGGCGATGGCGGCTGCCGCTGCCGGCAATCAGTAGAGTGCTGCCACTGCCGTTCGGAGTGATGCGAACCCAGATTCGGCGGTGGGCAACGTAGAACATCAGGAAGATACCGATCATCAACAGCACCGAGCCGAAATAGACGGTGCTGGTGCCCGGCGAACGGGTGATCATCAGGCCCGAGGCCTGGCGGTGGTCGAAGTCGAGCAGCTGCAGGAAGAAGGGCGCGCCGTAGGCCGGCAGGGAGGCGATGGCATTGACCGCATCCTCGAAGAACTCGGCGTCGTGGTCTTCCAGTCCGTTGCTGAAGTCGACCCCCTCCTCGCGCAGGACCTCGAGATAAAGCATCTGCAGGGTGCTTTCGAGGACGCGGAAGAAGGCGGTAGAGAGCTCGGCACGGCGCTCTTCCGGTATCGTCTCGTTGATGTGTCCGATCACGGCGTCAAAGCCGCCGGTGCCGAAGAGGTTGACCAGTCGGCGCATGGTCAGGGCGACATCGGCGATGCTCTCTGGCGCGGTGCCCTCGTTCAGCGAACGGGCGGCGAAGTCGACGGTCAGATCGGTGACCCGTTCCTGGTCGAGCAGCAGATCTCGGAAGGCCAGAAAGCGGTTCAGGCTGTGCTGGCGGTCGGCCGGGATGTGCAGGTAACGGAACGGCTCGTTGGGCGTCTCGCGCACGCCGGAGAGGAAGAAGAGGCGGGCCTCCTGGCGCACCGGCAGCATGTAGTTGATGTACTCGCGCGCGTTGCCGGCGGCATCACGCAGGCGGAAGGTATAGCTCGGCCCAAAGTTGATGAAGCGACGCTCGGTGGTCTCGTCGTCGGGAAAGACGTTGATCGGCTCGAACTCGGTCACCTCGAGGTGCAGCCGCCCTTCGTGGGTGGTCAGCGGGACGCGGTCGCCGACCTTGGCCTCGAACTCGAGCGGCTCCTGGCCGCTGCCGATCAGGGGTACGGCGCGCAGACGCAGATCGGAGCCGCCGTCGGTGAAGCTGGCCTGGTAGAAGGCGTAGCCGCGGTGGATCAGCGGATGGTTGACCCGGATGGTGGTGGCGAACGGCTCGTCCAGCTCAGGGTCGTGGATGATCACATCGCTCTCGTAGGAGCGCGGCTGGCCGGTGTCGTAGTACTTGATGCGGAATTCGACCAGTTCGATGGCGAAGGGCAGCTCCTGAACCAGGTAGCCATCACGCACGTTGAGAAAGACGATATCGGCGGTAATCCCCTCCGGCAGGGTCACGTTGCCACGGAAGGAGGCGGTGGCGCCGGGCGGTAGGCGGCTCTCGGCCGGTACCTGCGAGGCTGGCATGTCGCGGGTCTCGACCACCACCTCCCCGCGCCACTCCTTCAATTTCAGATTGAGGTTGCCGTCGATCAGGCCGCCGATGCAGATGATGATGATGGCGGCGTGGGTGAAGATGTAGCCAAGGCGGTTGCTGCGCCCGGCCATCGAGGCCAGCGTGGTGGCGCCGTCGGCGTCGCGTCGGCGCACGCGGTAGCCGTGCCGCTGCAGGAGCTCGCTGGCAGCGGTGGTGGTCTCGGTCGTTCCGTGCGGGCTGGTCAGCTCCATCCGGCTGTGCAGGTGGCGCAGCGAGCGCTCTTCGACGTTTTCCCGGTAGCGGCGCATCTCGCGGATCATCGACGGGGTGTGGCGCCACAGGCAGACGCCGGTGGAGATCAGCAGGAAGGTCAGAACGGCGATGAACCAGAGCGCGGCGTAGACGTTGTATAGGCCAAGCCGCTCGAAGACCTCGAACCAGAACGGGCCGAATTTGATCAGGTAGTCGTTGTACGGCAGGTTCTGCTGCAGCACGGTACCGATCACCGAGGCGACGGCGAGCGCCGACAGCAGGGTGATGGCCAGATTCATCGAGCCGAGGAATTCGACGACGACACGGGCGCGCGAGTGGCGGCGATCGGGGTTGGTTTGGCTCACAGCGGGCGAGGGTCCGTTTGGTTATGGTTGTCGGGTTGCGAGGAGTGTGACCGTCATGAACCGGATCAGTTCCGGCCAGAGACGCGACAGCCCGGCGGGCGGATGGCCCGCCGGGCTGGCAGGTGGGTGCTTGAAGAAGACCCCGGGGTCTTACGGCAGGCTGGCCATGTACTCAGCCACGGCAGCGATCTCCTCATCGGTCATGCGCCGGGCGATGTCGCGCATCATGCCGGCCATGTCGTTGCTGCGCTCGCCCGAACGGAAGTCCTTCAGCGTCTTGGCGCTGTACTGGGCATGCTGACCGGCCACGCGCGGGAAGTCGGCTACCGGGTTGCCCAGGCCGCTCGGGCCGTGACAGGCGATACAGGCGGCGACGCCGCTCTCGAGGTTGCCGCCACGGTAGATGCGGGCGCCCTCGGCGGCCAGCTCTGCATTGATATTGGTGATCGGTCGCGGGGTCTGCGAGGCATAGAAGGCGGCGATGTCGAGGATCTGCTCATCGGTCAGGCCAACCGCCATCGGGGTCATGGTCGGCTCGTGGCGACGACCGTCGCGGAAGTCGGTCAGCTGCTCGGCGATGTAGGCGGCGTGCTGCCCGGCCAGGCTCGGCCACATGGGCACGACACTGTTGCCGTCAGCGCCGTGGCAGGCGATACAGGTGGCGGCGGCGGCCTGTCCGCGGACAGGATCGCCAGCGGCAATGGCAGTGGATGAGGCGATGCCCAGGGCGATCGCGGCGGCGAGAATCGTTGCGTTTTTCATGAAACCGTTGTCCGTGTAACCGAAGGTGAAAGGGGGAAAGTTCTGCGGCTGTTCAAACACAGAAGGGGAGGCCGGATGGCCCCCCCTTGTTTGTGGCGTAAAGCCCGTGCTTACATGGACCCCTGGACCATGTAGTGGGTCGCCTCGATGACCGCCTCGTCGCTGAGGTCGGCGCGGCCGCCCTTGGCAACCATGGCGGTGCCCGGCATGCCCTCGATCGAATGCTGGATCAGGACATCCATGCCCTGGGCCAGGCGCGGTGCCCAGGCTTCCTGGTTGCCCAGGACCGGAGCGCCGGCAGCGCCGGTGCCATGGCAGGCGAAGCAGGCAGCCTGGTAGGTGGCCTGGCCGCGAGCGGCCTTGTCGGAATCCACCTCAATGGCGGCGGCGTGGCTGGCGAAGCCCAGGGCAGCCAGGGATGCGGCGGTGATAAACAGCTTTTTCATTTTGTCTTCCTCACTGATCGGTTTCGACACGGTCTCGTCTGAGTCGTGCCGGGTGCGCATGATACAATCAACCCGGCCCGGAAAAAAGCGCCACACGGATGGCGTCTTCAGGTACAGTTGTACTCCGGGACCGGATTCCGGTCAAACGATAGTCTGTTACAGACTGTTTCGCGATTGTATCACAGCTTTCTGATGGACGTCTCCCGGCCATGTCATCTCCCTCGCTGCGCGCAGCCACCTTTCTGACCGCCGCCCACCGGCTCGACCAGTGTCCTGACGATAGCGGGGTCGAGGTCGCCTTTGCCGGTCGCTCCAATGCTGGCAAGTCGAGTGCGCTGAATGTGCTGGTCGGGCAGCGCTCACTGGCGCGTACCAGCAAGACACCGGGACGTACCCAGCAGCTGGTCTTCTTTGCCTTGGAGGACGGGGGTGCGCTGCGTCTGGCCGATCTGCCCGGCTACGGCTTTGCCGAGGTGCCGCTCAAGTTGCGTCAGCACTGGGATCGCGTGCTGGGTGGCTATCTGTGTCAGCGCCAATCGCTGCGCGGCGTGGTGTTGATCGCCGACATTCGGCGCGGCCTGACCGATCTGGACCGCGGGCTGATCCATCTGCTCACCGAGTGCCGGCGGCCGCTGCACGTGCTGTTGACCAAGGCCGACAAGCTCGGTTCCGGCGCGGCACGTAGTGCCTTGGCCAAGGTGCGCTCCGAACTGGCGCGCGAGGCGCCGGGGGCCACCGCGCAGCTCTTCTCGGCGCTCAAGCGTGAAGGGGTGGAAGAGGCCAGCGCCGTGATTGCCGGCTGGTTGGCTGAGGGCATTCCTCCGACCATAGCGGCAGGATAGGCGGCACGATAGAGGGTGAAAAAAGTGGCCCCGGAGCCAT